>NZ_JARJMS020000031.1:0-20963 GCF_029335995.1 Thermosynechococcus sp. Uc | reverse complement strand
TGCCATTGTTGGCCTTGCCAAGGGGCTAAAACTGGAAGTCATTGCCGAAGGGGTTGAGCATTCCTATCAAGTCATGCGACTGCGGGAACTCCAATGTGACTATGCTCAGGGTTACTATTTTTCGCCGGCCCTTAGCATTGAAGACGTGGATGCGCTCCTAGCCAAAATTTATGTTGCTCAGGATAAGCCATTGTCTGAATAGACCGAAAGTGCTGCGGCTGTCACCGGGTCTGTGAATTTTGCAAAACAGCAAGTTTTTCTCAATCATTTTTTCATCTGCGAGGTTGGGAATCCCCGGCCTGAAGGGCGGCGAGGATGTCAAGAAGTATTGCCGCGGGGTGTTGACTGGCTGCGCGCGATCTTCGCCAAGGTCTACACCGACTTCAAAGCGCAACTGGCAGAGATGGACGGCGAGGACGATCACGTGCATCTGCTCGTGGAATATCCGCCGAAGAGTCGTCAGCACTAGCCAAGAGCAGCTCGCTATCTAGAAGCATGACTGGAAAGGCGTGTTGTGGTCGCCGTCCTACTTTGCTTCAAGTTGTGGCGGCGCACCGATTGCCATTGTGCGCCAGTCCATTGAGCAGCAGACACCACCCTGAAAACCCGCAAGGCGGATTTCAAAACCCAGGGACGGCTGCGCTGTCTGCGCTATCCTTCCCCGCCCTGTTAGCTTGCTCCCGCGCAGCGGTACGGCGGGGCTTGCCGCGCACTAGGTCAACAACCGCACCCACAAGGGGAGGGGGTTTTCCCGGCAATCTTTGTAAACTGATAATTAGCTTAGCGATACTTCACCGCCTGCGGCACTCTTTGCAATAGTTCTGGCGAGAGGGTTTGGGTCAGACTCAGACCATGGGTGGGCGAACTCAAAGCCATTGCTGCTGCTGGTGTCAGCCATTGCCGTGCCTGCTCCTCCCCTAGGAGATGCAAGCGTAAAAAGGCTAAGCTTAATCCCTGCAGATAGGCGCGAGATCGCGGCGGGGTGGCACCCACTAGGGACTGGGGGATTGGCAGGACTGGTTCATTTTGACCGGCTTCACCAATCGTCGAGAAATGGGTTGCATCGTCCATCAAGACGAGATAGCGATCAGGCGTCGTCAGCCACGTAAAGGGATAAATTTGTTCCTCGACAGCAGGCGCGATCGCATCATCACTCGCAGCCACAAACATAATGGGAATTTTTAACTGACTCAAGGACTCAGGACTAAAGACAGCACTGGTAATCGGATTAACAGCAATTACCGCTTGCACACGGGAATCTTTTAGAGAATAGACCTTTGGCGGTAATGCTTGCGCTTGGCATTGAAGCAGCAGGGACACATTAAACGACTCTAGGACACTTCTGGTGCAATGTCGCCGCAGTTGTTGAAAATCCAAGGGAGCCCCTGCGAGGGTTAGAGCCGTATAGCCCCCAAAGGACTGACCAATCATGGCTACCCGCTCCAAGTTCAACCGCCCTTGCCAAGGGTAGAGTTGCTCAGGAAATACCCCTAAACGATTAAGAACAAACGTGACATCAAGGGGGCGATCCAGAAATTCTTGAGCTGCTGTCCTTGAACTGACATAGCCCATGGGGAACGACAGGAGCTGCCGAGTTGAACTCCCAACGTGCTCAAGGGCAATAACCGCAAAGCCGTGGGAGGCCAAATGTTGACACAAATAGCGATAGCTGTAGCGACTTGCCCCCAGTCCATGGGAAACAATGACCACTGGAACCCGCTGTCCTGCAGGAACGATCGGTAGATAAAAATCCGCTTCAATGGGGCGAGAATGTCCCGTCAACTGCAATCGCCAAGGTGATTCATCCACTGCTGCCCAAGGCATCTCTAGCCACTGCCAAGATCCTAGCTGGAGCAGTGATTGCACATTGGTAGGGATCGATTGTGTTGGATGTTCAACCGCCTGTTGACGGACAACATCGAGAATCATTTCTGTTGTGCGGATCGTATGCTGGAAGTTTTTGAGAATTGCAAGTCCTTCCTTGAGGTCAAAGCGGAGACTTTGAGAGGGATAATGGCGGATCACACTCAAAGGTGTAAGACCGTTGGGATCGGCCGCCGCAAGAATCAGGGCTCCTCGCAGGGCAAGGGCATTTTCCTGGCGACTTTGGGTCTCAAGAAGCCGACTCGCCTGCACCATTAATTCTTGACCGAGGGGAGAGTACAGGAGTTGGGCAACAGCTACAGGGGAGAGTCGCAGTCGCTCTTGCAATGCCAATCGCAACTGCCGCTGGTGGGCAGGTGGCAATAATCGTAGGTAGCTAGCGAGTTCTAGGGAAGCTTGGCCAGTGGCGGCAAATTGTTCTAAATCGGCAACGGAGAGCGATCGCTCCAAGAGGCCATAGCGAAAAATAATTCTCTCCGCTGCCCATAGTCCCCTTGAGCCACCCTCAAAAAGACTCACCACCACCATGACACTGAGGGGCAGTAATACCAGCCACTTAAGTGAGGAGTTATTCACGGTGAAGAGTTATGTAGTACAACTCAATCAAAAAAAGTTAAATAAAATCGCGAAAACGGCGCTCAGTGCAAGAATGCGATCAGTACTTTCCAGTATAGATACACCCTTTTCTAAAAACATGCCTTAAAGCCGTTGCTCAAAGCCTACCAGCACTACTTTGGAACTGCGAGCGCACTGTTCTCGTCTTGAAAGTTACCTCAGTTGTGAGCCAACGCAATACAGCTAGGTGATGGAAATCATCACAATTACGTTGGAGTTATCACCCCACAGCCCACAACTAACTCCTATGGTAAAAGTGAAATGACCAAAAACTGAAGACTAAAATACCCTAACACTCCCCACTACCGCTTTTCACTGAGGAACTTGACCTATGAAACGCTCTATTTTCACGTCACTAAAATATTTCATTCCTTGGAGCTTGACCGTACTCATCCTCAATGCAGGTCTTGGTTGGGCTGGATTTATTCCCCCCAAAAACCTATCCCGTCCAGGAAATCGTGAGGGGGCGGCCACACGTGGCATCTGTAAAGTGCAAACCGCAGCGAATGAACCTGATTTAACCACATTGGTACCTGCAAGTAACATTGGTTTGACGGCAGCAATTCGCCCGACGTTTTATTGGTATTTACCCGCCAATAATTACAAAGCCCTGGAATTTACGCTCTTTCAGACGCTTGCCGACGGAACACAGGTGCCAATTTACAAGCAACAGTTTCCCATGACCAATCGCCCGCGCCTAGACAGTATTATGTTAGCCGGTGACGTGCCGCCCCTACAGGAGGGTGTAGATTATCGCTGGACGGTTAGCCTGATTTGTAACCCTAGTGACCCAGATCCCTCACAGATTCGCTTTGTGGAAGGCTGGGTGCAACGGATCGCTCTACCGAAGGCACTGGAACAACAACTCCGCCAAGCCAGCCCCCTGCAACAGTATGAATTGTTGGCTAGCAATGGCCTTTGGTATGATGCCCTCGATGCTTTGGTGAAACTGCGGCAGAAGCAGCCTAATAACACCAAAGTTAACAGTCTCTGGACAGAGTTAATGACCACCGAGGGCGTTGGTCTCCATCGGCTAAGCCATTTGGCGATCGCCCAACGCAGCCGAGGCAATTAGGACAACGCTGTGGGCGGGGGCAACTGTACCTTAGAAGCCAGACCCAGTCCCTGGAGGATGCGAATTACCCACCATGTGGGATCTACTTCCCACCAATACCAGCCAGCCTTAGCAACGTGGGGATAGGCATGGTGGTTGTTGTGCCAACCTTCGCCGTAGGTAAGCAGCGCAGCCCACCAGAGGTTGCGGGAGTTGTCTGATGTCTCGAAACGGCGGTAGCCCCACTTGTGGGTTACGGAGTTAATAAACCAAGTACTATGCCAGAGGAAAACAGCCCGTACAAACATCCCCCACAGCAACCATGACCAACCGCCCAAGCCGTAGAGGAGCAATGCAAGGGGCACTTGCAGTAGCAAAAAGTAGCGATCAAGCCAGCGGTAGAACGCATGCCGCATCAAGTCTGGAGCAAAGCGGGCATACTCCTCAGGATTAAAGAATTGAGGCTGGGGATAGACCATCCAAAGCATATGACTCCACCAAAAGCCCCGCCGCGCTGAGTAGGGGTCTTTCACCTCATCTTCCGTATGGGCATGATGCAAGCGGTGGCCAGCCACCCAAAAAATCGGCCCCCCCTGCATTGCTAGGGCACCCACAAGGGTAATGCCATACTCTAACCACTGGGGGACTTGGAAACTGCGGTGGCTCAAGAGGCGATGGTATCCCAAGCAGATGCCAATACTGCCAAAGAGCCAGTGGAGAAAGAGGGTTACTGCCAGCGCAGACCAAGAGAAAAAGAAAAGGGCAACTCCCGCTAAAAGATGGATAATTCCCAAAAAGAGGACAAACCCCCAATTCAAGCGGGTGGCTTGGGGTTGCAATTCCAAGGATGATGACATAGGTACTCCTCAACACCGTTTATCAGTTTAGATTGCAAGAGCTTGAACCACAAGAAAATCCTGTGAACTACCGCTATTGAATCAAAGATGACAATAGCAGCTTCCTACCCAACAGATTGCCCAGTTGATAGGAGCATTGATGGATTTTCCCTGTCTGCTCAGCTTTGTATTTCAGCATCGTCAAAAACATTCCCGCACCCACTTGGCGGATGGCCTTAGCTAGGTTGTGACTCTTGACCATACCTTTGACATTGAAGTTTTCCACTCCGATGACTTGGTTTTTCGTCTGCGGCTGATTGGGGTAGAGCCTGACATTTTGAGCATTCGGGTCAACTGGATTTATCATAAGCCCTTTATCATAGGTTGCTGTCGCAAGTCGTCTCGCGCTTCTAAAGCGGAGGATTCTTGCGGGTTTTGCTAAATGGCTTTAGAAAATGTCCTACCAGATTTTTGTTGCAGGTAGGCATCAAAGGCGGCAGCGATATTGCGGATGAGGAGTCGTCCCACGGGGGTGACCTCTAGGCGATCGCGCCCCAATTTGAGGAGCCCATCGGCAGCCAATTCTTCAAGTGCAGCTAACTCTGGGGCAAAGTGGGTATCAAAATCGAGATTAAACTGGCGAGCGATCGCCCCCTTGTCGAGGCTAAACTGGCACATCAATTCCATGATGATGGTGCGGCGCAGCAAATCCTCACCCCGCAGTTGAATACCGCGCTCTGTGGCCAGTTGACCTGCTGCAATTTCACTGAAGTAGGTGGCCAAGTGTTTTTGATTTTGAGCATAGGCCTCCTGCAACATGCTAATCGAGGTCAGACCAAAGCCAATGAGGTCGGCCGCAGGCAGCGTTGTATAGCCCTGAAAGTTGCGCTTGAGCGTCCCCGCCTCTTGGGCGATCGCCAACTCATCCGTGGGCTTAGCAAAGTGATCCATGCCGATATACTGATAGCCTTGGCTAGTCAGCATTTCAATCACCCGCTGCAAGATGGCCAACTTGGTCGAGCCATTGGGTAGAGTTGTTGGATCAATACGCTTTTGAATCGGTTTGAGATTGGGCAGATAGGCAAAGTTAAAGACAGCAATGCGATCTGGATCAAGGCGGAGCGTTTTGGCAATCGTTGTTTCAAAGGATTGAACGGTTTGGTAGGGCAAGCCATAAATGAGGTCAATGTTGACACTTGCAAAGCCAGCAGCGCGGATCCACTCCATTACTTGGAACAGCCACGCTTCAGGCTGGATGCGATTTACCGCCAGCTGCACCTGAGGGTCAAAGTCCTGCAGGCCAAAGCTGATGCGATTGAAACCCAGCTCCCGCAAACGAAAGAGGTACTCACGGTTGACATAGCGGGGATTCACCTCAATGGAAATTTCCGCATCCTTGGCAAATTCAAAGTGATGGGTGAGGGTGCGCCACAGGGATTCCACTTGGTCAATGGTGAGGTAGTTAGGGGTACCCCCCCCCCAGTGCATTTGAATTACTGGACGAGTGCGATCCAGCCGTGCAGCCACTAGGGCAATTTCCTCAGCCAAAGCGTCCAAGTAGGTTTTGGCAATGGTTTGACTTTGGGTGATAATCACGTTGCAGCCGCAAAAATAGCAGGCGCTTTGGCAAAAGGGAATATGTATGTACAGCGAGAGGGGCAGACGCTCCTCATTGCTTCGCAGCAGTTCCCGTTGGAAACAATGGCGATTAAAGTCGGCAGTAAATTCGGCAGCCGTAGGGTAACTGGTATAGCGAGGCAAGGGGCGATCGTATTTTTGCAGCAGTGCCCCATCAAATTGAATTGGCTGAACCACACTCATGGTTTTTTGCAAGCTCCTAACAAGATAATAGGGGTCTTAGACGGCAACAGCTTCAGGACGGGGGTGCTCTCGCCGACTGGGCTGGTTTTCAATGACGACCGACTGCCACACCTGATCGCCAACGGTGGCTTTTAACTCAGGCTCAAGGGCGTGCATGAGATTGCAGTTGAGGGCAAAAGCAAAGTTGGCTTCCTTGACAATGCGAGCGATCGCCTCCCCATCGAGGCCAAGACCATCTAAGGTTTCCCGATACCGCTGCTTAAAGGCTTTCTTGTCCTCTGGGGTTGGCAGCGCTGGAAACTCGTAAAAGGCCGTGCCTTTGCCCTCAGGAAGTGTCAAGTGAGAGCGAACAATTTTACTCAGGGCTTGCCCTCCTGAGAGATCGCCCATATAGCGAGTGTAGGAGTGGGCAATCAGCAGCAGGGGATCACTTTTAGCCACATCATGAATGCGACTGAGGTAAACACGGGTGGCCGTAAGAGGTGTAATCTGATCCTGCCAATTGTCACCATAGTAGAAGGCCAAGTCTTCAGCCAGTTGGCCACTGCGGTTGAGTTCGGGGAAGTACATTGCCCGCAGGGAAGCGCCCTCGGCAGTGGCTAAGGCCGCTTCAAGGGCAGTGTAAACGAAATAAAGATTGGCCAGAAATTGGCGAAAGAGGCTGGAGGTAATGAATCCGCGGACAAAACATTTCATAAAAGCAGTGTGCTCTGCCAAGGTGTGAGCCTCGGCAGTTCCTTCACGCAGTGCAAGGGAGAGCACCGTCATACCTGTGACTCCTGAAATTTGTTTTTAACATTTTTTTGAGGCAAAATTCATCCTGCCAACGCAGAATGGCCGTGGGCTGAATAATGGCAGAACGGCAAACTACAGGTGAGTATTACTTTTTGACCATATCGCTGTCAAGTGAAACTTCAAAAAACATTACAAAGATGCTTACTTTTGCAAAATCGTCAAGACAATTCTTGACCATTCTAAGGGATATAGTATAGTAAAACGGTATGACTTACATAGGCTTAGTTCTATAGGAGTGAAAGGCTTATGGTGGCGATCGCCCCCAACCCTGATTCAGGCCAGACTGTTAAAACCATTCGTGAAAACCTTTTAACCCCCCGTTTTTACACAACAGATTTTGAACATGCTGCAAAACTTGATCTCAGTCGCCAGCAGGAACAACTAGAAGCAATGTTGGCGGAGATGCGAGCCGACTATAACCGCCATCACTTTGTCCGCGATGACTCCTTCAAAGGCACTTGGGACACACTGGATGCCGAGAGCCGCAAAGCGTTTATTGATTATCTTGAGCGCTCCTGTGTCTCTGAATTTTCCGGGTTTTTGCTTTTTAAGGAACTTTCGCGCAAGCTCAAGAATCGCAACCCCCTATTGGCGGAAATCTTTCACCTAATGGCACGGGATGAGGCACGGCATGCTGGATTTCTCAATAAGGCAATGATGGATTTTGGCCATGCCATGGACTTGGGCTATCTCTCCAAAACGCGCAGGTACACCTTTTTCCCGCTGCCCTGGGTGCTCTACACCGTCTATCTATCGGAGAAAATTGGCTATTGGCGTTACATCATTATCTATCGTCACCTTGAAAAGCACCCCGAACATTCCTTCTATCCTCTGTTTAATTACTTTGAAAGTTGGTGCCAAGATGAGAACCGCCACGGCGATATTTTCAAAGCGCTGATCCACTCCCAACCCCAGCTAATTCAAGGCTGGGGAGCAAAACTCTGGATGCGTTTCTTCCTGCTGAGCGTATTTGCCACCCATACGCTGACAGTTCACGAACGCGCCAAGTTTTATGAAGCCCTTGGCCTCAATGCCACCGACTTTGATCGCGAGGTGATTGCCAAAACCAATGAAACAGCAGCGCGCACATTCTCTGTGGTTCTCAATGTTGATCACCCTGAGTTTTATCCGCGTCTGCAACGCTGTGTTGAGATCAACGAAAAACTCCAAGCCATCGAAGCCAGTCATCAACCGAAGTGGCTGAAGGCCTTGCGGAAGCTGCCCCATCAACTGGCGATCGCGGGCCATCTTCTGCGCATTTATCTTTTGCCGCCGGTCAATGCCCAACAGGAATGGGGCACAGTGCACTAGAACTCAAGCTCCTCTTGGCGGAAACGGTTGAGCAGTTCTACCAGCAACGCTTGGTTGGCCTTGGGAATCAGGCGATCAAGGGAAAGGAACTGCTGACCCCCACCAAGGGGAACTGAAACCTCCTGCAAGATGCTAGTGACCTGCGCCGAATTGATTTCCCCCTGTTCCAAGAGGGGCAAAAATGCCTCAGCAAGGGGGGTTGCTAGTTTTGCATCGCCAAGGTATAGATGCCATTTAGCAACATCCATATAAATATCACGAGCAATTTCAGCCGCAAGGCGTTCAATCAATGGAGTACGACTCATGGGTGTCACCTAATTCTGTATTCCCTATCATCGGGCACATAGGTTAAATACGGTAGTCTGGCAGACCCACTCAATCAGAGCTAAAAAAATCCCCCTATGGTTAATCCACAGGGGGTTACAAAGTAGCTGTTTAGAACCAACCTATGGATCGTAGGGCTTTTTGCCAGTAAATTTCAGTTGAGAGGGGTTGGGATTTTGGCCAATGGAGCGCGGCACACTGTTGACGGCTTCGCGCCCTTGGTTTACTTTCTCGGGGAAAACCCCATCCTTGGGATGGATCAACACCGTTTCACCATCGGGGAAAATGCGATAGATTTTGTAGTCGTTAATTTTGCGGGGACGCAGTTGTTGGGCAGCGAGGGCAAGGCACTGCTCCTTACGGGCAAGGTAAACGAGATTTTCGCCTTCACGCATCACAGCAGCCCCAGCCGTCGGCATTTCAAAAACTTGCTCTTTGGGGCTTGTCCAAGTGATGGCGTATTTCTCTTCGGTATCCGCTTTGCTGAGGAGGCCGCCGGTGCTGCCACCATAGAGCGGGGGTTGCCCAGTGAGTGTTGTCATGCGTTCGATCCTCAATCTCTCACGTTTTTATCCTTAAGACTGGCTAGATACAACCCTTTTCTTGGATAGGGGATACATAAAGAAGATGTAATTCTCTCCCATAAAGGCCTTCGCAGTTTGCAGCGTTTGCCATCCTTGCGAAAAGGGCTGTAGCCAGATTCAACGGCATCGTAGCACTGAAACTGCTACGTTGCGGCGAGTTGTGAGAAACTGTAACAGTTCGTTCATGCTGACTCCTCGTTATCGGGCTATTTGATCCTGATTCTGAATTATTGCCAATGATCACCCTTGAAAAACCTCTAGCTAAAGGGCAGATTTGTTAAGATTATTGACAAAGTACAACAAAAATATGTTTGCTCCTCACAAGGGATGACCGATCAATGCAATATCTCTACCTCCATGGATTTGCCTCATCGCCGCGCTCGGGTAAAGCTCAGTATTTTCGCGATCGCTTTGAGGAACTCGGTCAGTCTCTCCTCATTCCTGATCTGAATCAAGGAGACTTTTTTCACTTAACGCTGAGTCGCCAAATTGCCCAGGTAGCGGCGCTGCTTTCCCCAGGGGAACCCGTGACCCTAATTGGCTCGAGTTTTGGCGGATTAACTGCCGCCTGGCTAGCAGAAAAACATCCCCAAGTGGTGCAACTCTTTCTCCTTGCCCCTGCTTTTGAGTTTGCTATCCATTGGCTGCCGCGCTTAGGCGATCAATACCGCCGCTGGCAAGAAACCGGAATTTTAGAGGTCTATCACTACACTGAAGAGCGGCTGCTGCCTTTGAGCTACGACTTTGCTAAGGATTTACTGACCTATGACGATCGCCAGCTGCAGCGGCCTGTGCCCACCCTGATTTTCCATGGCCTTCAGGATAAAGTCATTCCCATTGAAGCTAGCCGTCGCTACTGTGAAGGCCGCCCTTGGGTCAGTCGGGTGGAATTAGACAGCGATCACGCCCTCAAGGAGGTACAGCCGGCCATCTGGGGCATGATGTATCCCATTATCTATGAGCAGTTAACCTGAGAAGCTGGGTCCAGGGAGACAGCGGGAATTTCCGCTCGTACAGCGCGAAATAGGCCAAAGCGGCACAGTCCCATGCCAAAGGCAATCCGCATCAGCAGAAAAGTGGGCACTTCTCGCAAGGATTTCACTAGTCCCGGTAGGCCAAAGCGAATCAGCCCTTCGGGTCGCACAATTCCCTGCCAAATCGAATCTAACCAGGAGGGGAGCGTTTCTTGGGTCCAGTCGGCGGTGATTACCTCTCCTGCCACTAAACCGGTTGCTTTTAGGGCTTCGGTAAAGCCTTCAATACTGGCAAAGGCAGGGTGCGTCCATTGATCTAGGAGTTGGTGCATGATGAGTTGCTCCCAGAAACTTAAGGGGCGCTGGCGATCGTCCCGCTGGTTCCAATCAGCAACCACAAGAAGCCCCCCTGGCTTTAGGACACGGAGTAACTCTTTGGCAAATTGCTGCTTATCAGGCATGTGCGGGCCTGCTTCAATTGACCAAACTACATCAAAACTAGCCTCCGGAAATGACAAAGCTAAAGCATCATCTACCTGAAACTGCACATTGAGATTTGGCGGGGTGAGTTCCCGCGCCCGCCGCACCTGTGCGGGGCTAATTGTAATCCCGGTTACATGAAAGCCATAGTCACGCGCCAGCAGGCGGCTGCTACCGCCAATACCACAGCCTACATCCAAAATGGTTGTGCCGGCCGGCAGGCGATCGAGGCCGGCCCAGCGCACCATCTCATGGACAAAATCTACCTTCGCTTGGCGAAAGTCTTTGGGACGGGGGGGCGAACCATAGTGGCCAAGGTGAATATGCTCACCCCAGTAAAACTCAAGAATGCCGTCATTAGTCCAGTCGTCATAGGACTTGGCGACAGAGTGGGCAGACTCGTACTTGCGGGGGAACAATAGGTAAAGCGCTACCCCCACAAGGACTAACGCGCTAACAGCAATAACCAGTATGAGTAATAGATGAGACATACAGTGGATTGAGTGCCTAAACCTTTCACTATGATGACGAGATTTTCAGCATTTTTACAAGGCACAGAGCCGTACGTGGAGTTTCCTGCGAGAACACGACCTATTCAATATTGTCTTGAAAAATTGGCTCAATTCTGCCTACCAGTGTTGCAAGCACCCAATCCTCGTGAAAAAGGCTGTAACTTAGTAATAAGACCCCTTAACTTTTGAGAAGTTGGGGAAGTGATAAGCCCCGCGCTGTACCCGATAGGGTGAGCGTCAGGAGGATGTGGCAAATTCTGGAAGTAACTGCCTTGGCGGACGTGTCTGTGTTTGACTCGATTGAATCTGCGTTGGATGCCCTGCGGCGGGGCGAAGTCATTGTGGTGGTGGATGATGAGAATCGCGAAAATGAAGGGGATCTCATTGGTGCCGCTGAGCGGGTGACCCCCGCAATGATTAACTTTATGGCGGTTCATGCACGGGGACTGATTTGCCTTGCCATGGAGGGCGATCGCCTCGATGAATTAGATCTGCCCTTAATGGTGACAACAAATACCGATAGCAATCAAACTGCCTTTACGGTGAGTGTTGATGCCGGTTCCCGTTGGGGGGTTACCACCGGCATTTCCGCCGAAGACCGTGCCCGCACCATTCAGGCGCTCATTGACCCCAGCACCCAGCCTCAAGATTTGCGTCGCCCCGGTCATGTCTTTCCCCTGCGATCGCGCCCCGGCGGCGTTCTCAAGCGTGCTGGCCACACAGAGGCAGCCGTCGATCTCACGCGGTTGGCGGGACTCTACCCAGCGGGTGTCATTTGTGAAATTCAAAACCCCGACGGCACCATGTCACGGCTGCCCCAACTCTTGGAATATGCCCGTACCCACCGGCTCAAAATCATTAGCATTGCTGATTTGATTAGCTATCGTCTCCAGCATGAGCGTTTTGTCCGTCGCGAGGCTGTGGCCAAGCTGCCGACGGAGTTCGGTGAATTCCAAATCTATGGCTATCGCAATTCCCTCGATCAATCGGAGCACGTCGCCATTGTCAAAGGGGATCCCGCCACATTTAGCGAGCAACCCGTGCTGGTGCGGGTGCACTCCGAATGCTTGACAGGTGATGCCCTTGGCTCACTGCGCTGCGACTGTCGGATGCAACTACAAGCAGCTCTGAAAATGATTAACGCGGCAGGACGCGGTGTGGTGGTTTACCTCCGCCAAGAGGGTCGAGGCATTGGGCTAGTGAACAAACTGCGTGCCTACTCGCTGCAAGATTTGGGGATGGACACCGTGGAGGCCAATGAGCACCTCGGCTTTCCAGCGGACTTGCGCAACTATGGCGTCGGCGCACAGATCCTCAATGACTTGGGGGTGAAGCAGATTCGCCTGATTACCAATAACCCCCGCAAAATTGCTGGCCTCAAGGGCTATGGCCTCGAAGTGGTGGATCGGGTGCCGTTGTTGATTGAAGCGACGCCCTACAATACCCCCTACTTGACCACCAAGGCGGAAAAACTAGGGCATCTGCTGCTGCAAACTTACCTAATTACCGTGGCCTTTCGCTGGCAAGAGTCGCAACTCAATCCGGGCGATCGCTATGAACGGTTGGAAAAACTGCGTCATTTGGCTGCAGGTGTCCATTTGTTAGCACGTGAAGAAGCTCGACCCGTTGCTCAGGCAATCTTTGGGCATCCTGACCTCATCGTTCATTTTGGCTTTGACCAACCCCATGTGGCCGATCGCCAGTGGTATCAGCAGCCGGAACACCCCTATGTCCTTGCAGTGCAAACCCTGCTGCGGCAATTTTGCCAATGGCCAATGCTGAAGGGATTTGAATTTCTCGTGGCCACAGGGAGTGATCCGATGCTCAACCTACCTATGGATCTTGATCGCCAAGCCTACACCCAACAGTCCCCCAGTGAGTGGCAGCCTCATCTCATCTATTCATGGTCAGCAGTGGAAAATTAAGATTTATGAAAAGAAAATTTATTTTTGCGATCAACATCTGAGAAAATTGCAGAGAAACATACAGGACTAAGCACAGATGCATCGGCAAGTGGCTTGGAAAAACAGCATTCGCTATCTTTTGCTGGCACTACTCGCCAGTATGTTGTGGGTCACCCCCGTTTGGGCAACCAGCGCGACCGAGATTCCCTTTTCAGGAGCAGCGGCCAGTGTCATTGATGAAGGCAATGTTCTCAGTGCAGTCACCGAAGGCAGTGTCGGGCGATCGCTCCAAGACCTCTCCGAGGCAACGGGCATCAATGTTCATATTGTTACACTGCACCGCCTTGACTATGGCGAAACCCCCCAGAGTTTTGTGGATGACCTCTTTAGCCAGTGGTTTCCCGATCCTGAATCTCAAGCCAATCAGGTGATCATTGCCCTCGATACTGTTACCAATGGCACAGCAATTCATTATGGAGAGGCTGTGGCTGAACGCTTAAATCCTGACACGGCTGAAAGTATTGTCCAAGAAACGATGCGGGTGCCCCTGCGGGACGGCAACTACAATCAATCGGTGCTTGACACCGTCAATCGCCTTACTAAAGTCCTCAAAGGCGAACCCGATCCGGGGCCACCGGTGGTGCGAGAAACCATTGTCGAGAAAACCTACAAAAGCAAAGAGGAAACCGACGATCGCTCTGCCACAATTATCGTCGTTGCCCTGTTAATCGCCGCTACAGTGATCCCAATGGTGACATACTTTATGTATCAAGGATCATCGTAGCCAAGCTCTTCTTCCATGTATGAAAATCTATACTTACCACACACCAGAGCGCGTACCAGCCGACTGGCAGCCCGACTGCGCTATTGCTGTTGATGTTCTGCGAGCAACCACGACGATCGCCACGGCTCTTGCGGCGGGTGCGGAAGCAGTTCAAGTCTTTAGTGATCTGGCAGAATTAGAACAAGTCAGTCAGCAGTGGCCGGCAGCCAAACGAATTCGCGTTGGTGAGCGGGGAGGGAAAAAAGTTGCCGGTTTTGACATGGGCAACTCCCCCGCTGAGTGTGTACCCGAGCGCGTCAAAGGGTGTCGCCTATTTATGAGTACAACAAATGGCACCCGTTCTCTGGAGCGTATTCAAACCAGTCCCCTCGTTCTCGCCGCCGCCCTAGTGAATCGGGCTGCCGTTGCTGAGTTTGTCCAAAAACACCAACCGGCAACCGTCTGGATTGTTGGTTCGGGCTGGGAAGGCAATTATTCCCTCGAAGATACCGTCTGTGCTGGGGCACTCATCCATTACCTCTGGGGTCAGCAGGATGCCCCCCTCGAAACCCTTGCTGGCAATGACGAAACAATTGCCGCCACTGCTCTGTACCGCTACTATCAAGATGATCTATTGACCCTCTTTCACCATTCTAGCCACGGGCAGCGCCTTCTCCACCTCGGCAATGAAGCCGATCTCAAATACTGTGCCCAAGTGGATATTTTAGCAATTGTGCCGTGGCAGGTTTCCCCCAAGCTCTTGACTAAGGCTTAGGGCACCACATCCCCACCCAGAGCAAAAAGCCCAACCAGACATTCTCATTGAAGTAACGACCATAGGTCTGAGTGGGGAGTGTAGTTGTTTGGGTATGACGGCGTTCGTGGGTATAGATTTGCAGAGATTGGCGCAGCCAAAAGTAAGTGGTTACCGCCAAAGCCAGCCAAAATCGCCAAGTGAGTCCCGTACTGAAGCCAACAATGATTAGAAACACCACCGTCAGCAAATAAAATAGGGCGATCGCCAAGGGCGCATAGGCACCGAAAAATAAGGCACTAGAATTTACCCCTAGTCGGCGATCATCGGGGCGATCGGGCATGGCATACACCGTATCAAAAGCCAGTGTCCACATCACCACTGCCGCCCATAACCACGCGGTAGTCAAGGTTAAGCGCCCCTGTACCGCTGCCCAAGGAATCAGCACAGCAAACCCCCAAGCTATTGCCAACACGAGCTGCGGAATAGGAAAGACCCGCTTCGCCAAAGGATAGAGGAGAATCACCGGTACAGCAGCCACCGCTAGCCAATATCCCAAGGGAGTGAGGTAAAAGGTCAATCCCCAAGCACACAGTAGGGCAATTATCATTAGACCCAAGGCCACACCTAGGGAGAGTCGCCGGCTGGCAAGGGGACGGTTTTGCGTCCGCTGCACATAGGGGTCAATATTCCGATCCCAGCAGTCATTCACAATGCAGCCTACAGCACTGGTGGCGATCGCCCCCACCGTAATGATCAGCAGCAATTTCAACGACGGCAAACCCGCACTGGCCAATGTCAATGACCACAGCGCAGGAATCAGGAGAATCAAGCGCCCCGCCGGTTTGTGCCAGCGCAAGAGTTGGGCAATTGCGACCCAAGTGGGCACTGAGGTTGTTGAGACTTGAGGATTCACCACACCAATCCCACCGCGAATGCCACTACACTTGACAATCTTAACTTTTCAGAGGGGTTTGGAGCATTGCGGCTCATTTTGTCCTAGGCTCCTAGTAGCTAATCTGTACTCTGTCTATTCCCCCTGTATGGCCAGAAAACCCTTTCACTTTTTCCGTAGTGCCCCCCCTGCCGAGGAAGAAGATAACTATCTCGAAGATTACTTTTTTGACGAACCCGGCGCTATGCCTGGTACCCTCAGTATCGAGGCTGATGCTCCACCACCAACAATCATTCTCATTGACTATCAGCCGGATCAGGCCAGCCGTCGCATTTTAGAAACTCCTGAAGAATGTGGCGCCTACCTCAGCACTCCCTCCGTCAGTTGGATTGATGTTCAAGGGATTGGCGATGAAGATGTGATGCGGCGACTGGGTCAAGTCTTTCACCTACACCCGATTGTTCTTGAAGACATTGTCAACGTTCCCCAGCGCCCCAAAGTCGAAGACCATGACGATTACATGGTGCTGATTACCCGCATGGTCACGCCCAAAGAAAATGAACATGGCTTTTATACGGAACAAGTGAGCTTCGTCCTAGGGCAACATTTTCTGCTGACCGTCCAAGAAGAACCCGAGCGGGACTGTTTTGACATGGTGCGGCAGCGGATTCGGACAAGTCGTGGCATTATTCGTCGCTACGGCCCCGATTATTTGGCCTATGCTCTCCTCGATGCCATTATTGATGGCTTTTATCCTGTGCTGGAGGACTATGGCGAGCGCATAGAAGAGTTAGAGGATGCTGTTGTTACCCGTCCCAGTCGCGCCATTCTCGAAGAAGTCCACCAAGTCCGTCGGGAATTACTGGCGCTGCGCCGTGCCATTTGGCCGCAACGGGATGCCATCAATGCCATGATTCGAGATCCTAGCCCCCTTCTTTCAGAGGAAGTGCGCATCTATCTGCGGGATTGCTATGACCATGCGATTCAAGTGCTAGATATGGTAGAAACCTACCGTGAACTGGCAGCCAGTTTGATGGATGTGTATCTTTCCTCTGTCGGCAACAAAATGAACGAGATTATGAAGATTCTGACAATTATCTCGACGATTTTCATACCACTAACGTTTATTGTTGGTATCTATGGTATGAATTTTGATCCCGACGCCTCCCCTTGGAATATGCCAGAACTGGCGTGGTATTGGGGCTATCCGGCCTGCTGGGCAGTCATGCTCACCGTCGCAGGCAGTTTGTTTTTCTTTTTCTGGCGTAAAGGTTGGTTCAAGAGCACCACCAGCTTGGAATCTCTGGACACTGAACACTAGTTCCCGAAAGGGTATGGAAACTTGCCCCTTGTACATTGCGTCAAATTGGCTTAGGCTGGGAAAGCAAAGGGAGTACTTTATGTGTAAAAATACTCAGTTTACAGCCTTTTTTCCAAGGATGGCACACACTTAAAACCGTGAAAGCCACTATGGAAAAGGAGCGCATCCCCCTTATGTATTCCATATTTAAGAAAAGAGCTGCACTTGGTGCATAGGTTTTGGTGTGAGTTAGGTAATAAATTGCGATCGCCCCCTCTCCACAACTAAGGGACTGAATTCGGAAAGTTGACCGACTCAAATAGAGCATTCATTAGGAGACTGTATGAAACGATTGGCACACTTGGGTGTTTTGGCAGGGTTAGTGAGTAGCCTGTGGCTAGCACCCGCCCTCAGTCGTTATGACACTGCCACCGCCTTGCCCGAAGAACAAGTGCTGCGGATTCTCAACAATGTGCCCATTTTTATGATCACCAATGATAAAGGGGAACCGCTGACCTTTGAGATGCCCAACCCTCAAGATCGCAACAAGAAAATTCAGGTCTTTACCTTCTTTGTTAATCAGCAGGATGCCCAAACTGCACTTAACGGGATTAAAACGCAGCAGCCAGAGGTGGGTCGCGTCGCTCGGGTCTCCGCAGCCGCCCTCAGTGGTGCCGTGAAAATTGCCCTCGAAAGTCAAAAAAATCCTGCCATTGGTGTGGACATTGTCCCCTCAAGACCGCAGCTGGAAGCAGCCGTGAATCTACTCAAGCAAAGTGGCGATCTGGTAGAACGGGATGGCAAAATTCTGACCAAAGATGGTCAACCTTTCATGGGCGGCACCCCCCTGTTTTTCCTAGCGGATAGCAAAACAGGCAACCCCATCGCCGTAGAAGCACAGATGCGCGAAAACGGCCAAACTCGCACTCAGCGGTTTATTCCTTTTTACTTTGATAAAACACAACTCCAACGGGAGGTGGATCAAGCCCGCCAACAGCGTCCTGAACTTGTTAAAGATACCGGTATCCGCGTCGTTATGCTGGATAATCTGGTGGCAACCATGTTGAGCACCAACGATCCTGTCGCGGGTCAAATTCAACTGGTACAAACCCCTGAGGCCATTCAGTTTGCAGTGCAACAAAGCAGTGGCAACAATGCGCAACGACCTAATCCAGCCAATCAACCTGCTTCTCCCCAACGCTCGAATCAACAAGGGGGAAGTGCAGGGAGCAATCAAGGCACCAATCGCAAGCGCTAAGATACATCCATGCACTGGCCACGCTTCCTGACGGGAATACTTCTGCTGGGTTTACTGTGGGGATGTGCCCTGCCCCAAGTGCGAGCTGAGGAGCGTCTGTTTTTGAATGTAGGGGTAGAATTTCGTGGCGAAGTCCAATTACCCGTCGGCAGCCAGTGGCACAATACTGAGGTGGGGGGGCTGTCGGGTTTGACGTACGATCAACGTCAACAGCAGTTCTATGCCATTAGTGACGATCGCCAGCAGCCTCGGTTTTACACCCTTGAGATCACGCCCGAAACCATTGCCCCCAAGGGCGTGACCCTTCTCCAACAAACCAGTGGTGAGGTGTATCCCGCCAACACCGCTGACCCGGAGGGGATCGTGCTGACACCTGAGGGGCACCTTGTGATCAGCAGTGAAGGGGTGGCAGCCACAGCTAGTCCCCCTTGGATTAAGGCCTTTGAGCGCGAGAATGGGCAAACCATTGAAGCTCTACCCCTTCCCCAGTACTATCTCCCCAATGGTCAACAGGGCATTCGCAATAATCTTGGTTTTGAGGCCCTGACGCTTTCCCCGGCGGGCGATCGCCTATTTGTTGGCGTGGAATCTGCCCTTGCCCAGGATGTTCGCCCCAATATCCCCATTTACTGCCGCCTGCTCCATTACCTGCGGGGGGATGTTGCCCCTGTTTTACTGGCGGAGCACCTGTATCCCTTAGATCCTGCAGAGGCAGTGTTCAATGGTCTTGTGGAACTACTTGCCCTTGACAATGGGGGTCATTTTCTTAGCTTGGAGCGCACCTACAGTCCAGAGATAGGATATGGCATTAAACTCTTTGAAGTATCCCTGGCGGGGGCGACAGATACCCTTGGTATGGCCACGTTACCAGTTGATCTGCGCACCATTCGTCCCGTACAGAAACGGTTAATTTTGGATTTCAAAACACTGGGAATTCCTTTGACTAACTTAGAAGGGATGAGTTTTGGTCCTCCTTTGGCCGATGGGGCGCGATCGCTTTATATCATTGGCGATAATAACTTTGATGGCAAAACGCCAACCCAAGTACTGATTTTTGCCTTGAGTGCCAACCGCTAGGCCTCAACTGTCAAAATCCCCAACTGAGCCAGCAGGCGATCGCCATCCACGTGCTCCTGCATCATTTGCTCGACGCACTTGACTTTGGCGATTTCATGGAGACGCACTTGACCAAAGGCACGATCCACAATTTCCACCGCTGTCAGGGTGTCTAAGTCCACCGAGAGGATTGGGATTTCCAACTCTTCGGCACGGGCAAGAATAGCCGGGGAAGGGGGCAAATGCCCCGTGAGAATCAGGCAATGGGTAGAGGTCTCCAGAGCCGCCCACTGAATATCAGTGCGATCGCCCCCGGTAATCACCGCCATATTGTTTGCTTTACGGAAATACTTTAGGGCGGCACTGACATTCATGGCCCCAATCGTGAGTTCTTCCACCAGCAGATCCAAGCGATCGGGACGGCACAGGACTTCGGCATTTAACTGGCGTACCAATTCCTTGACACTGACACTGCGCAGCAACTGACTGCGGGGCAACATACCAAAAACTGGAATTTGGTGTGCCTCAAGATATTGGCGAATGGCGGGTAAGGGTTGAGCCTCGGGTTGGGGAATATCGTTGATGATCACCCCCAACAGGCGATCGCTCAATTCCGACTTGGCTAGAAGTAGCGATTCCACCACCAAAGGGGACTCATAGCGCACCACCAATAAAATCGGTGCATCCAACACCGCTGCCATTTGGGCTAACCCCAAATCAAACAGCTTCCCCTCTGCTAATGTGGCTGGCCCTTCGAGAAGCACTAAGTCTTCACGGTTCATATTGTGATAGGCTGCTAGGGCTTGGTGATAATCCTGCTGATCTGTGCCTGTGAGCCTTGCCTTAATGGCTTCTGGAGTTAGAGTGAGCAATGTGGGTCGCACATTCTCGAGATTGAGGGTTTCCTGTATAAAACCGACATCAGCTTCGGTTTCTTCGCTGTCGGCATTGGGTTGGTATGTGCCCAAGGGCTTGCCGTAGGCAATGCGGAGGTGGCGATCGCGACAGAGCTTGGCCAAACCTAAAACTGTTGCAGACTTGCCGCTATAAGGCACCATTGAACCAATCAATAAATGCTTTGCCACCGTTGAGTTACTCCTCCCATAACCCCAGCCCTAAACACGCGAGCGTTACTCCAGCCGTAACAGCTTACGATAAAACGCTTTAGAAAAATCGGCAATACGATGCTTTTTATAGTTAATGATCACGTCAATGAGATAGTCCACGAGTTCAAATGTAGTGATCGACATTTCGTACTGTAAATCGGGAGAGTTATCAAAGGTTACTGTACAGCGGGATAAATCCGCCGGCAAATTGGCAATCGTCCATGTGGCAACAAAATCAACATTGTTAGCGCCTTCAATCCCCCGTTGTCCCTCCAACTTCCCCAAACGGTAGAGGGCAATGCCCAAGGGCAGCAGAGGGCGTTTCTCAGCACGCATATAGGGGGCAAAGATATTCACTTCGCGGGGGTTGGCAGGCTGAAGCTGATCGAGGGCGGTCATACAAGAATCCTTAGTGTATTCAGTCTCACCGAATGCTGAAGTCTATTCTACAGTTAGAGCAGGCAGCACAGTTGCCTTGGTTCTAGGAGTGCGTTTCGTTTTGGGAACATATAGTTAACCAAAAGTGTTAATATTCTAGGCCACAAGTAGCTTTGGCTGCGAATCAAGGCTGTAATAGACTCTTGGATATCGCCGCCTGAGTGCTCGTTGTAAATATCGCAGCTTATTTAATAGCTTTCTCCCAAAGTATTCTGGTATGTCCACTAGCTCTAAAATTAAATACGCAACCAAGACCATGTATATCACGAAGTGTTAAACGATAGCTTAAGAGCCTAAAA
>NZ_JARJMS020000013.1:0-51055 GCF_029335995.1 Thermosynechococcus sp. Uc | reverse complement strand
CTCACCGACGAGTGCTCCTACACCCATTGACGTGCCCCCCACAGCAACAACCCAGCCCGTCCCCCGTGGCCGTTTGGTGGTAGTCATCGATCCCGGACATGGCGGAGGCGATCCCGGTGCCATTGGTATTGGCGGCATTCGTGAAAAGGATATGGTTCTGGAGATTGGTCTGCAAGTTGCCCAATTTTTGCAGCAGCAAGGGGTACAGGTGATGATGACTCGAACTACAGATATTGATCTAGACTTGGCTCCGCGGGTGGCCATTGCCGAACAGGCACGAGCCAATGCATTTGTGAGCATTCACGCCAACGCCATTAGTCTGGCTCGCCCCGATGTCAATGGCTTAGAGACCTACTTTGCACCCGGACGTTCAAGTCGCTTGGCCTCTGCAATTCACAACAGTATTCTCAATTCCCTGAATATCCGAGATCGTGGAGTTAGGGCTGCTCGCTTCTATGTAATTCGCAATACGTCAATGGATTCTGCCCTTGTCGAGATAGGGTTTGTTACAGGTGCAGAGGACGCTGCCAATCTCCGGAATCCTGCTTGGCGGACACAAATGGCACGGGCGATCGCCCAAGGCATTCTCAACTTTTTGCAGAGACGTTAATGGAGCTGACGGGAGTCGAACCCGTGTCCGCCCTAGCTATTCATCGACTGCTCCTTCACAGGTTTAGCCTTTCTTACCCTCAGGCGGGAACTGTTCCTTATCCCGAACAGTAGGATGCTCTGGTAGAGTCTTTACTAAACAGCTCACCAGAGAGAGCTGCCTAGTGCATCCGTTGGGGTTAACCCGCTGCCCTTAACGGAGTCAGACAGCGAGTGCTCGAACCTGGATAGAGGTCTTAGGCTACCGCAGCAGCTTTACGAGCGAAAGGAACGATGTTGTTCGCAGTTACTTTTAGTTTGGACTCTGGATTAACGAGAGATAGCCCACTCTCGACCTGCATCACAGCCCAACTTTCACTAGGACGTCGAAGCCGTTTCAGCCCCCTGATTAGAGCTATTTCTAAGTTAGCGTATTTTCTTGAACTTGACAATAGGGAATTACTCAAGGGAGCGACGGCCGATGGTGTAGGGTTTTGAGCGTGGTGCCGGTTTTGCCATAGTCATCTTACGGTCTAACTGTTTGTATTTGTCAAAGTAGGATTGCCACACAGAAGGCGCATCCAATGTATCACCCCCATGGGTGGTCAAGCGTTGCCGCACCCGACAAAGAACTGGTGTATTCACACAGGCACCGGCAATAATCACTTGGCCTTTACTGAGGGCGGGCAGTTCTTTAAGCAGATCCCGCCCTGCTGCCTCTACTCCATGTTTGAGGCTCTCTTGATCCACGGGATTGACAATTCGGAGAATAAACTGGCTCATACACTGGGAAAGTACATCACTGTCTAGTTTTCCTGGCCGCTGGGTAATGAGTCCCACCCCCACTCCAAATTTACGCCCCTCACTGAGGATAGTGCGCAATACCTGCTTACATTGGGAGGGTTCATGGGCAGGGGCAAAGCGATGCGCTTCCTCAATCAAAATAAAGACCGGGTAGGGGAGGTACTGCTCATGTCCCTGAGAGACGTGACCTTTGTGGGTATTGATGCGAGCGTGGTTTGCTTGACGCAAAATGGCCGTGGCAATGACCTGCTGCTCCTCTAGGGGAATCTCATTCATTTGTAAGATCGTTACTTGACCGGGGACAAATAAGGTCTGCAAGGATAAGTGTTCGTGGGAATGGAAGTAGGGAGAGCGCTGCATCTTTTCTAGTTTCCAAGCTAGCGCATCGGCGGAAGACCCCTGCTTGATATTCCCCTCCTCGTTTTCAACTTGATCCACGCTATAGACAGTGTTGATTAAGTCCTGTATGCCCCAATAGAGCTGTTTATAGGTACTGCGCACTTGATCGTAAGCTTTTTTGAGAATGGCCTGCTGGCGATCGCTCATCGGGGGAAGCAGTGTAAGAATATCGTAAAATTCAAGGGAAGAAACCCGTATTTTAATTTCCTCTGGTGAAATACATCTCACCTGAGGCTGATAGCCATCGTTGCCCCTAAAGGCGTCATGTCCCCTGATTTGCGTCAGTGTATGGTATTCGCCGTGGGGGTCGAAAATGAGTACTGCAGCTCGATTTTTGGGCAACAGCAACTCCTCCACCAAAACTCCTGCGGTATAGGACTTGCCAGATCCTGTCCCTGCGAGGATAGCCACATGGGTGCTCACGAGTTCTTTGACATCAAGGGTAATGGGAACGGCTCCCTCCTCCCGTAACAACAGCGAACCAATGTGGGCAGCGCCTACCTCCTCAGGTTTTTTCTTGTTGAGAACGCGCTGCAGCAGTTCGTTTTCCGCCAGATACACCTTAGCGCCGGGCAAGGGGAGCCGCCGCAAATTATTGAAGCCAAACACTGGGTGAAATTCCCCAATGACCTCCACGGTCATTTCATAGAGTTCCGGCGATTCACAGGTAAAACCAATGAGAGACGCCACTGCGCTGGTGTTGAGTTCATAATCGGCAAACATCCGATCTGGCAGATGCTCAATGAGACGGCAGCCGGTAATCTTGCCCAAAACTTCGTGAGCATTGCCCCTGTCGGAATTCACCCCCTCCTTTGGGCGATCGCTCAACTCATAGTAAACAAATTCACCAATCCGAGACGGTTGAGGGTCAGTAGTAATAAACACGTATTCACTGCCGCTCTCTCCAGGGCCTTTAACAATGCCAACGATGGTGCGGGAGGGATTGTGATTGGTAATCATTGCCCAAGATGGCTGCCCCAACAGAGGTATGTTTAATCTCAATCCTAAGCAATTAATCAGGTGTAGGAAAGATTCTACTCCTCCAGCACCGGCGGCAGACTAGGGCCAGGAATTAAAAAAGCAACAATTGCACCAAGAGCAAAACCAGCAACATTGCGCAGAATCGGAAGCCACTCTTGGGTGCGCGCTAGCACAGGCCCTAAGCCAAAGGCAAAGAAAAGCATTCCCCACAGCGGCGAAAAGAGGAGAATCCACTTCCAAGCCACTTTTTGATCGGCACGGCGGGGACGAGCGACAAAGCCCAAAATAATCCCACCAAAGATAGAAGTCGCAAGGGTGAGCACCCACTGTTCTTGGGGTAGTCCCGGTACAGCGCGGCATCCCCCTTGGGCAAGGCAGGTTTCAATAGCATGGAGGGATTGCAGGATTGCCTGATCTTCGCCGTTGTCACGAACAAAGTATTGATTGCCAAAACGGGTTTGTAACTCGACCCAAAAGGTGCGCTGGAGAACGCGGTAAGCGGTGTCTCCAACATTGAAGTTCAAAAGATTGCCACCACGGGTGTCAGCCACCAGCAGAATACTGCGATCATCCAAGTCCCAAAAATCCCGTACCGCTAAGCCGGGAGTGCGATCGTATTGGGTGAGGACACGCAGTTTCCACCCTGTCTGTGCTTCAAAGTCTGCCAGTTCGCTGTCGAGGCGTTCTTTTTGAACCGGTGTGAGAATTTGGGCGAGGTCAACGACATTGGTTGGCTCCTTAGGCAGCAATTCTGGATTGTTAAAGCTGTGAGCAGGGGCGATCGTCCCCAACCAGCAGAGGCTCACCAGCACCATCCCTAAGCCAATTTGGCGAAACCAGCGCCACACGTGTTCAAGCATCGTAATAAAAATTTACAAATAGGGCATCTTTTTTAATTATCTTAAGGGTATGCTGCGAAACATTGCAATCAGCCCCAGCGCCTTCCCAGACAATATGCAGCTTTTGTTAAACTCACCCTATCCTGAGAATCCCGTTGTTATACTGCAAGTCTAAAGGTTGTCCTGTCCCTGTTTTACTGGTTACTCCTCACCGACAATGTTCCACTCTCCTCAGCTACTGCAATACCTTGAACAGGAACTGGCACTGCCACCAGAGACTATTGCCATGGCTTTGCGTCAGTGGCAACAGCAGCGGGGATCACTGCCGATTATTCTTTGGCAGTATGGATTAATTACGCTGGAGCAGTTGGATCGGATTTTTGAGTGGCTGGATCAAACGCGAGGCGATCACCTTCCTCAGGTTCTGTAAGTTCTAAATAAAATTTTCCTTTCCTAGAAGCGAGGTCTTCCCTTGGGGGAATTATTATCTTCGACAAACCTGCCTATGAGATTCCCCTTCAATCCTTAGCAACTGACTTTAGGACAACCGGATACACTGGGGGAGTAATTAGAAACTTTTCAGAAGTTTCTCCTTAAATTAAACTCAAAAGTATCAAGATTCATGTGACTTGTTGATTTAATTGTCTATGCTGTTTCTAAGTGTTTTCAGAAAAATGCTCACCCTTTTCCCTAACTAAGTTTTTGACAATAAGCCTCGGTGCCGTAGCAGGGGTTCGGTGATAGGTTCGCGCCCGCGGAAGGCCTTGAAAATTTCCATGGGAGGCTGGCTGCCGCCAAGGGCAAGCACCGTGTCGCGATAGCGGCGTCCCATTTCAGCAACAGCCTGCTCGTTGTCTAGACCCGCTTCCTCAAAGGCGGCAAAGGCATCGGCGCTCAGAACCTCCGCCCAAAGATAGCTGTAGTACCCCGCCGCATAGCCGCCCGCAAAAATGTGGCTAAAGCTACAAAGAAAGGCATCTTCTGGCAGAGGGGGTAAAATCATAGTTGTCTGTGCTAAGCGATCGCGCACTCGCTGGGGCGTCTCCCCCTGACCTGGTTGATAGCGATGGTGCAGTTCTAAATCCAACAAACTAAAGTGCAACTGACGTAACAGGGCACTGCCAGCGCGATAGGTACGGGCAGCAACCAGCTTTTCATAGTAGTGCTCTGGCAAGGGTTCTCCTGTTGCGTAATGGCGAGCCATACCCAAGAGGGTAGGGCGGTGGTAGCACCAATTTTCCATAAATTGGCTGGGGAGTTCCACTGCATCCCACTCCACGTTATTAATGCCCGCTGCCCCTGCTTCATCCACTCGCGTTAGCATGTGGTGCAAACCATGACCAAATTCATGGAAGAGGGTTTCCACCTCGCTAAAGGTCATCAGGCTGGGCTTGCCATCCACAGGCGGGGTTTGATTGCAGACCAAGTAGGCCACAGGTAAACGAATTCGCCATTCTCCCTGAATGCGATATTTGGCACGACCAAGACAATCGTCCATCCAAGCCCCGCCTCGCTTCTCGGCAGGACGGCTGTAGGGGTCAAGGTAAAAGTGGGCAATTGTTTGGTTGTGTTCATCGAGGATGGCAAAAAGACGCACATCGGGATGCCAAACGGGGGCTTGTCCGTCTGCTGGTACCACCGTGACACCAAAGAGCCGCTTCACTAAGTCAAATAGCCCTTCAAGCACTTGGGGCAGGGGGAAGTAAGGACGGAGTTCTTCATCGTTAAAAGCAAAGAGGGCTTCCCGCTGCCGTTCTGCCCAGTAGGCAATATCCCAGTGCTGGAGATCGTGGGCTTCCGCTGCCCCTTGGGCCGCAGCAAAAGCTTTGAGTTCCTCTAGTTCCCGTCTGGCTGCAGCGTAGCTAACTTGGCGCAACTCCTCTAGGAGCTTTTCTACACTGGCAACACTGTCGGCCATTTTGCTGGCAAGGCTAAGTTCAGCATAGGTGTTAAATCCCAATAGCTGCGCTTCTTCTACCCGCAGGGCAAGGATGCGCTCAAGAATTGGACGGTTATCCCATTCACCACTGCTGGCACGGGAAATATAGGCACGATAGACCTGTTCCCGCAAATCCCGCCGTTGGCTGTGTTGCATGAAAGGGCCATAGCTGGGAAAGTCTAAAGTGATGTGCCATGGCCCTGTTTCTGGGCTGGCGGTCTCAACACCATCTTGGCGAGCGGTTTGCGCTGCAAGGGCAAGGAGGCTAGGCGGCAGGCCAGCGACTTCATCGGGTTGAGTGAGCTTGAGGCGGAAGGCCTTGGTGGCATCTAAAAGATTGTTGGCAAACTGAGTGGATAGTTCCGCCAGCTCTAGCTGAATAGCGTTGAAGCGTTCCTTGGCTGCCCCCGTCAAACAAACACCACTATGTTCGGCGTTGCGAATGGCAGCTTCGACAATGCGTTTGCGAGCAGGGGAATAGCTCTGAAATTCGGAACTAGCGGCCAGCGTCTTAAACCCTTCATAGAGGGGGCGGGATTGTCCCAAACGGGTGGAGAACTCCACCACTTGGGGTTGAACGGCTTCGTAGGCTTGGCGCAGTTCAGGGCTGTTTTTGACACCTGTAAGATGGCTTACAATGCCCCATGTCCAACCAAGGCGATCGCTCAGACGTTCGAGGGGTTCCACGAGTCCTTCCCATGTGGGCGTGAAGGATTGCTCTAGGGCGTCTAATTCCTGGCTGAGTTCCTGCAATAGTTGGCGCACCGCTGGCTCAACATGGCTCACCTGAATCTGATCAAAGGGGGGAAACCCATCTCCCCGCAATAGGGGATTATCGGTGTAAGGGGAAGTGGCAATAACCATCGGTCTCCTAGGAATTGCGATGCGGCTGCTGACGCGCTTGGGCGATCGCCTGCTTTAACTGCGCTAATGCCAATTCTAACCGCGCTTCGGGAGCAACGGGAATGAGTCCCTGAACTGTCATTTCATGAATCTCAAAATGTAAGTGCGGTCCAGTGGAGTTGCCCGTACTGCCCACCAAACCAATGACCTCGCCCTGTTTGACCCACTGACCGGGATTGACAAAAAGCTGCGAGAGGTGGGCATAGACGGTTTGGTGCTGTTTTGGTGGGTGTTGCAAAATCACGGTGAGGCCGTAGCCCCCCAGCCAGTTGGACTTAACAACACGGCCATCAAAAACTGCGAGCACGGGTGTCCCCTCCGCTGCGCCTAAATCGGTTCCCCAATGGAAGCGGCGATCGCCAAAAATGGGATGGATGCGCCAACCAAACGTGGAAGTAATAGGCACTGGAAAAGGTAAAGGAAAGAGCATTTGGCCATTGTGGATCTTCAGCCACCGCAAGGGATTAGCGCCCGGAAAGGGTTGACGCACATAGGCCGGTGCAGCGGATGGAGCAGGGGGCACAAAACGTCTAGGGTTGGCAGTATTGCCAGGACGATCCAAAGCTGGAGTAGAAGGCAGGGCGGCTGTGGCGGTCACTGGCGATTGTTGAGACGCTTGGGCTTGGCAAATACTATTGGGAACCCCCTCGGTAATAACTGCCCGACAGCCAGTAGAGCGCTCTTGGATAACCACAGGAATGGATTGGGCAGGCTTTAGGTTTTGAAGCGGCTCACTGCCTGCTGGCGGATCAACGGGTTCGGGGGAGAAAATGAGGGGATTGCTGTCAACGGCTTGAACTGGATTCACCAAAGGTAGCTCAGGGGCTGCCGCTTCCACAGGAACAGGCTCAGCCATGCTGCGGTATCCCCCACAGCCCAAGGCCAGAACACCCAAGGTCACCCCCACAGGAATGATGCGCTGCTTCATGATGGTTGATCCTGTTACGCTCCTTCAAATTCTAGGCAGAACCTGAGGCAATAGCAACGTGTTGAACCTGTTGGCTATGTAGGAGTTAGCGATCGCGAATCTTCATATAGGCTTGAATGACCTGCAACACCATCGGGCCACAAACGGAGCCACCGCTGCCACCGGAGTTTTCAGCAAAGGCCACAACCACAATTTCCGGTTGATCGGCCGGCGCATAGGCTCCAAACCACGTATGGTTAGGGCGGGGAGGATCCTCACCCGTCCCACTTTTGCCAGCGATCGCTACTTCACTAATGTTCAAGGCAGCACCGGTGCCGCTGGTCACCACCTGTCGCAGGCCTTGGCGGAGTACTTGCACCGTAGAGGGCTTCAAATTTAACGACTGGCGCCAGCGATGCGGGTTTTCTGAGGCAATCAAATGCGGACGCACTTTGTAGCCGCCATTGGCGGGCACAGCAAACATCACCGCTGCTTGCAGGGGACTGACCTGGAGGGCACCTTGGCCAATAGACATGATCAAGGAGTCCCCATCATACCAGCCTTCACCAAAGGTTTTCTGTTTCCACTCGGGGTCAGGCACAAGACCCGCTGCCTCGCCGGGTAAGTCAATGCCAGTCTTTGCTCCCATACCAAAACGATGTGCCCAATGGATGAGAGTCTCAGGTCCAATTCGGCGCGCCACTTGGCCAAAGAATGTATTACTGCTCCAAGCTAAAGCACCAGCAAAGCCAAGGGGACCAAAGCCGGCACGGTTCCAATCATGGAAGGCAAACCCAGCCGAATAGAGGGCAGGGTAAGTCATCAATACTGTATCGGGGCTAAACTTTCCGGACTCAAGACCTGCCACTGTCGTTACAATTTTGAAAGTACTGGCGGGGGGGAACCCTTGGAGGGCACGGTTAACAAAGGGAAATTGCCGCCGTTGTAGCTCCGCCCATTGCGCTTGGGTGATGCGGCGGGCAAACCAATTGGGGTCAAAGGCAGGGTAACTGGCAAGGGCCAGAATCGAGCCATCGCGGGGATCCATAGCCACGATCGCCCCCGGCCGATTCCCCAAGGCTGCTTCAGCGGCTTTTTGCAGGTCTAAATCCACAGAAAGAGTAATGTCGTTCCCCGGTCGCGCCACCTTTTGGCCGAGAATGCGGATTACTTTGCCCTGGCCATCCACCTCCACCTGCTGACCGCCCCAAGTTCCCCGCAGAACCTTTTCATAGGTAGCCTCAACGCCCATTTTGCCCATGACATCGCCAAGACGGTAACCCTGATCCTGGCGGGCAGCCAATTCTTCCTCATTCAGTTCACCAATGTAGCCAATGATGTGGGCAGCCGTTTCACCATGGGGATAAAAGCGCATGGCTTCGCGGTCAATTTCTACCCCTGTCAAAAAATTGCGATGCTCTTCAAGGGCGACAATTTGCGCTTGAGTAATTCCTTGGGCAATGCGAATCAAAGAAGGGGAATTTACCCCTGCTTGTTTGACCCGCGCTTCAATTTCAGCAGCAGGGATATTGAGTACTCGCGAGAGGATTCTCGCAGTCTGCGGCCATTCGGGCTTTTTAGCAGCAAGGGGCCAGAGGAAAACGGAGTAGGAGAACTTGTTCCCCGCAAGAATCCGCCCTTTGCGATCCAGAATTTTGCCGCGCTCTGGGGGCTTAGGAATGAGGCGAATGCGGTTTTCATCGGCCATTTGCCGATTGCGATTCCCTTCGACAATTTGCAGGTAGCCCAAGCGAGGAACAATGCCCCCTAGGAGAAATAGCGTCATGAGTGAGAGTAGTACCAAGACTCGCCCCCCTTTGCCCACTTTGCGATTGCAGGCTTGGTCGGTGAAGGAACGAGTAGGGCGCGTTTTAAGCATTGCCATAGGCGTGAGGAGTTGATGAGCTGATCAATAGTGATTAATTGCCACTCTATCAGATGCACTAAGACCGGAGTTCAAGAATTCCGATAACCTAGAAAAAGCCTCTGTACTCCAGCTTCATGAAGCGATCGCGCGCCCGTCCCCAAGTCCAAGCCCCTAGTCAAAATCTCGACTCGTTCCTCGACGTCCTCACCAATACCGTGGGGGTAATGATCTTTGTCTGCCTTTTTGCCAGCTTAACGGCGGCAGTGTCTCCTGCGCTGGTGCGTACCCCCATTGCCCGCGAAACTCGCAAGCAAGTGTATTTCTTTGAGTGTCGTGAAAATCGTGTCCTGCCCCTTGAGGAGGATCAAGCCAGTAAGGCCATTGATCACCATCTGCGGCGCATCACAGAAAATCCCTTTGCAGATCTGCACCAAATTCAGCAACAATTAGAGTCCTTTCGCCACAGTACCCGCTACTACAATGTGCACTTGAGTCTGGTTCGCAACCAAGGACAACCGATTTTGCAAACTCTTTTTGAGCCTCGCGATCGCAGCGGTGGTGAATCCCCGCGCACAATGGAAAAACCCAGCTCAAACTTTCGCCGGACAATTGATCGTCTCTTACCCGGCCGCTATTCCCTTGTCTTCTTTGTGCGTCCCGATAGCTTTGATTGTTTCCGGGCTGCCCGCGCCATTGCTTGGCGCAGTGGCTTTGATGTCGGTTGGGAACCCATGGCGGAGGGGCGCGCCATCATTTTTGTCAGTGGCGGTGGTCGCCGTGTTACTGTGCAGTAGTCCCAAGGAGGCCAAATGCTTGCCAAACGAATTTTGCCCTGTTTGGATGTGAAGGCGGGTCGCGTTGTCAAGGGTGTGAACTTTGTCAACTTGCGCGATGCCGGCGATCCTGTGGAACTGGCTCAAGCCTACAATGCAGCGGGTGCTGATGAATTAGTGTTTCTCGATATTACAGCTACCCATGAAGAGCGCAATATCCTCATTGATGTTGTCTATCGCACAGCAGATCAGGTGTTTATTCCCCTGACGGTGGGGGGGGGTATCCAGTCCCTAACGATGATCAAAGACCTGTTGCGCGCCGGGGCAGATAAGGTGAGTCTAAACTCGGCGGCAGTGCGGCAACCCGATCTCGTGAGCCGAGCCAGCGATCGCTTTGGTGCCCAGTGTATCGTTGTTGCCATTGATGCACGGCGCGACCCCCACTGGGATCCGCAACAGCCCCGTTGGCAGGTCTATGTACGGGGTGGACGGGAAGCCACCGGCTTGGATGCCCTTGAGTGGGCGGTGGAAATGGCTAAACGGGGGGCGGGGGAATTGTTGGTGACCAGTATGGATGCAGACGGTACCCAGGCGGGCTACGACCTCGAATTGACGCGAGCGATTGCCGAGCGGGTGGAAATTCCTGTCATTGCCTCCGGCGGGGCGGGCACCTGTGAGCATATTCGCGCTGCCCTTGTGGAAGGAAAAGCAGAGGCGGCACTCTTGGCCTCGCTCCTGCACTATGGCCAACTGACGATTGCCCAAATTAAGCGCTATCTGCAACAGCACCAAGTGCCCGTACGCCCAGCAGAACTCCTCCCTTGCCAATAAGTGCAGAGAGGGGCTAGAGGATCAACTAAAACGGCCAGGTCCAGTGGCTAAACTCGGGCTTATCCACACCGTACTCGTAGGCGTAGTTACGGGCTTCAATTTGCATGTTGCGGAATTTCTCCTTGGCATGGGCACCCGCCACTTGAAGAGCGGGGAGGCGATCGATGGCATCAATGGCCAGACTAAAGCGATCAATCTCATTATTGATGGCCAGCTCTAGGGGGGTATTGATGTTGCCCTTCTCCTTGTAGCCGCGCACGTGCAAATTGCGGTGATTGTGGCGGCGGTAGGCAAGACGGTGGATCAACCAAGGATAGCCATGGAAGTTAAAGATAATCGGGCGATCGAGGGTAAAGAGACTATCAAAGTCGCGATCGCTAAGGCCGTGGGGGTGTTCGGTTTCGGGTTGCAGCTTAAAGAGATCCACCACATTGATATAGCGAATCTTCAACTGTGGAAACTCCTGCCGCAGGAGGGCGATCGCCGCTAACGCCTCTTGGGTGGGAATATCCCCAGCACTGGCCATCACCAGATCCGGCTCACAGCCTTGGTCATTGCTTGCCCAGTCCCAAATGCCTATCCCCTTCGTGCAGTGAATGACAGCTTGATCCATCGTCATGTACTGCAAGTGCAACTGCTTGTCAGAAACAATCACATTTACATAGTTTTTGCTCCGCAGGCAGTGATCCGCCACCGACAGCAGGGAGTTGGCATCGGGGGGCAGGTAAATCCGCGTCACCTTGGCACTCTTGTTGCAGACAATATCCAAAAATCCCGGATCTTGGTGGGTGAAGCCATTGTGATCCTGCCGCCACACCGTTGAGGTAATCAGCAAGTTCAAAGAAGCAATATCAGCCCGCCACGAGAGTTCATTGCAAATGCTCAACCATTTGGCGTGTTGGTTAAACATCGAGTCAATCACATGGACAAAAGACTCGTAGGTAGAGAAAAACCCGTGCCGACCCGTCAGCAGGTAGCCCTCCAGCATCCCCTCCATAGTGTGCTCACTGAGCATTTCAATAACGCGACCATTGGGAGACAATTCACCGCCATCGGCATCCTCATCCAAGTATTCCGCAATCCAGAATTTCTGACTGACCTCGTAAATGGCATTGAGTTTATTAGAGGTATTTTCATCGGGACCAAAGACGCGGAAATTGGTCATGTTATTGCGCATAACATCCCGCAGAAAGACCCCAAGGGGACGGGTATTCTCCACCTCAATTTGCGCCGGTTTTTCAAACGTGACGCCGTAGTGCCGGAAGTCAGGCATTTTCAAATCCTTGCGCAGCAGTCCACCATTGGCGTGGGGATTCATGCCCATACGGTAGTTGCCCGTAGGTGCTAAAGCCTTGAGTTCAGGGCGGAATGTCCCATTCTCATCAAAAAGTTCTTCGGGACGGTAACTGCGCAGCCAGTTTTCCAAGAGCTTGAGATTTTCAGGGTTGGTGTGGACATCCGCTAGGGGCACCTGGTGTGCTCGCCAGGAACCTTCTACTTTGTGGCCATTCACTTGCGCAGGGCCTGTCCAACCTTTGGGGGTACGCAGCACAATCATCGGCCAACGGGGTAAGGTGGTGACCCCCTCTTCGCGCGCTGCCCGTTGAATCTCTTTAATTTTAGTGACGCAGTAGTCAAGGGTTGCGGCCATAGCTTGGTGCATTGAGGGGCGATCGGAACCTTCGACAAAGCAGGGGTCATACCCTAAGCCCCGGAAATAGCTCTCCAAATCTTGATGGGGAATCCGTGCCAGAATCGTCGGGTTGTTAATCTTGTAGCCATTTAGGTTAAGAATCGGCAAAACTGCCCCATCGCGCGCCGGGTTGAGGAACTTATTGATGTGCCATGAGGTGGCCAAAGGACCCGTTTCCGCTTCCCCATCGCCAACTACTGCCGCGACAATTAGATCGGGGTTGTCAAAGGCCGCACCACAGGCATGGGAAAGGACATAACCCAGTTCTCCCCCTTCGTGAATCGAGCCGGGCGTTTCGGGGGTGCAGTGGCTACCAATGCCACCGGGGAACGAGAATTGCTTGAAGAATTTTTTTAGGCCGTGGGCATCCTCACTAATGTCGTGGTAAATCTCGGTGTAACTGCCCTCAAGGTAAACGGGTGCCAAGACCCCCGGTGCCCCATGGCCAGGGCCGGCAAGAAAAATCATCTCCTGTTGGTACTTTTTAATAATGCGATTGAGGTGAAGATAGCAAAAGGCTAGACCCGGACTCGAGCCCCAGTGACCGAGGAGGCGTTTTTTGATGTGTTCGGGTTTGAGGGGTTCTTTAAGTAGGGGGTTATCGAGTAAATAAATCATGCCCACGGCCAGATAGTTACAGGCGCGGAAGAAGGCATCCATGGCCTCAACTTCACTTTCACTCAAGGGTTGTCCTTGAATCGTGGCGCGAGCAGGACCAAAAGCACGAATATCATCGGTGAGTTCAGTGGGACGGGGAGGAGAGCTAACCATACAGTATCCTCGTCAAGTCAGCATGAGTATCCAGAAAATCGACCTAGATCAATCGATCCAGGTGCCAACGGCATTCCAGAGAGTCCACGGGTTACCAAAAGTATTTGCTAATTAGGGACACATCCTAAGCTATTGTCCTTAGCCTACAACCCCATCCTAGGATGCTAGATAAATGCCCTAGATCTTTTAACGTGGTGGAATTTTTGAGTCGAGCTGGGGAAGTGTTTGGGACTTAAAGGGCAAGTTCGCTAGGTAAGGGCAAACGAAAGAGATTACAGGCGTTGAGGGTCGTCTGCCGTTCTAATTCTAAAAGATCACACTGTCGTAGTCGGGCTACAGCTTCGGCTACAAAACGCACATAGCTGGGTTCATTGCGTTTTTCGCCCCGTTTGGGCACAGGGGCAAGGAAGGGACAATCGGTTTCCACAAGCAGGCGATCGCTGGGAACCATCTGTGCCGAGGCATGGATTTGCTTAGCGTTCTTAAAGGTAACAGTACCGCTAAAGCTAATAAAAAGACCAAGGTCGAGGAACCATTCAGTTTCTTCAGGGGTACCGCCCCAGCAGTGCATCACTCCTTGAACAGGCCCGCGATCGCGAGCAAATTGCCGAATCAAATGCCGCGCTGCTGCTGCTGCATCCCGACAATGAATGATAACGGGCAAATTCAACGTGTGAGCCACCTCTAACTGTGCCCAAAAGGCGGTTTCCTGCTCTTCGCGATTCGTGGCTTTGTAAAAATCTAGACCTGTTTCGCCAATGGCAACCACTTTCGGCTCACTGGTCGCAAGGCCGGCGATTTTATCTTTGAGACCGGGATGCCACTGCTTTGTCTCCAATGGATGCAGACCCACGGCCATAAACAGTTCTGGAAATTGAGCTGTAAGGCGTTGGATTGCGGGAAATTCACTGGGCTCAACGCAGGAATGAACCAGCCGCACTACCCCCGCCCATCGCCAGCGCTCAGCTACTGTTTCGAGATCGGGCGCATACTCTGGAAAGTTGAGATGGACGTGGGTATCCACCAACATAGAGGCTAGGAGGTGGGTTGCAGTGTTTTGTTGAGGATGCGGCTTAGCCGGGCTTTGCGACGGGCTCCGGTATTGCGGTGAAGCACACCACGCTTTACAGCTTTGTCAATTTTGCTAAAAGCCAAGTTGAGTCGGTGCTGGACTTCTGCCAGTTTTTCTGGCGTGGGGTCGGCAGTGTACTGGCCAATGGCGGTCAAGTAGTTTTTAATCAGCGTCCGCACTGCCGAGCGATAGGCTTTGTTACGCAGACGGTTGCGCTCAGCAATTTGAGCACGTTTAGCGGCAGATTTAATGTTAGCCACAGGTCACCTGATGATCAATCACACATGAAGAACAAATGATCATTATAACCGTTGGCTCAGGGATCGCAAGATCTTGGCCGCCAGCATTGCTGCCCCAAAGCCATTGTCAATATTGACAACGCCAATGCCGGGGGCACAGGAGTTGAGCATTGTCAGCAGCGCTGCCAAGCCCCTAAAGTTCGCGCCATAGCCCACACTGGTAGGTACAGCAATGACAGGTACAGACACCAGCCCCGCTACCACACTAGGAAGTGCCCCCTCCATGCCGGCCACCACAATGAGTACAGCCATTTGCTCTAGGCGATCGCGCACACTCAGGAGGCGATGAATGCCAGCTACGCCCACGTCCCAAAACCGTTCCACCGCGAACCCGCAGAGTTGCAAGGTAATGGCTGCCTCTTCGGCCACGGGCAAATCCGCTGTACCCGCACAGACTAAGCCCACCGGCAGCGGGGACTGGGGCGGCAAAATGGGCGCCGTACTACAAATTTGGGCTTTCTCGAAATAGTGCAGTCCTCCAAGGCGAGCTCGCACTGCCTCAAAGACCTCTGGGGAAATGCGCGTGGCCAGCACACAGGGATAGTGAGGACGCATTCGCTCCAAGATTTCGGCAATCTGCTGCGGTGTCTTACCGGGTCCCCAAATCACCTCTGGAAAGCCCGTGCGCTGCTGCCGCTGGTGGTCAATTCGCGCAAAATCGCCAATGGGTTCATAGGTGAGATGTTGGAGTTGGCGATAGGCGGTTTCCACACTCAGTTGCCCTTGGGCGATCGCCGTCAAAATTTGCCGTAGTGAATCCGGCATTTAGCCTCCAATTCCTAACCGTCCTGCCAATCCCGGCGCCATCGGGATTAGGGTGGCCGCCATTAAGAACAACAACAACAGGCCAAGACCGGCGCGGGTGTCATCCGGTTCTGTGATCTCATTGAGACTGGGTTGATCCACCCCCCGCTGCAACAGGAGAATCACCAATGCCCAATACAAGGCCAAAGGATTGACGATCGCCACCAAGCCCAAGACCACAAGGTTAATGATCGTCAGTCGTTTGGCGGTTTTGGTGCCGTAAATGGCTTGAACAATACGCCCGCCATCCAGTTGTCCCGCCGGCATCAAGTTCAAGGCGGTCATGATCAGGCCTAACCAACCCAGAATCACTAAGGGATGGACTATCACCATTTCGCTTTGCAACTGCTGACCTAAAAAGAGCTTGGCGATCGTCCCCACCAAGATTGATCCTTGAAAAAAGAGAGTCGGTACCTCCCAACCCTGAGTTGTGGGCGAGAGGACAAGGCCAATGCCCAACAGCAGCAGTGAAAGACTGCCAGCGGCAATCGCCCCCGCTGCGCCGATGTCAAAGAGCTGGCTGCGATTGGCAAGGAAAGATTCAATGCGGGTGATGGCACCAAACGTCCCCAACTGCCACGCTGGCAAAAAGATGGGCGGACCCAAGCGAGCTTGATAGCGTTTGGCCATGAACCAGTGACCCAGTTCCCGTACGGCTGCAATGCCAAAAAGGCCGAGGGCAAAGGGCAGCGATCGCTGGAAAAGACCGGGGGTGGGATTCCCCAGTAAGCTAAACCCCTGCAAGATGGCACTGGTCTCCAAACAGGTTCCGAAGGTGGCCACCGCCAAGAAAATCGCTGCCAGCTTCTGGAGAGTGCCAGAGCGAATGGGTTCGGTCGTCAGCGGCAAGATCACAACCATTGGCTTGCCTTCACTATTGGGCACCATAAAGAGGCGGTAGCGGTCGGGCAAGGCCGCTTGGAGGCGCTCTGTGAGCTGTTGATGGACAGCCTGAGCCTCACCGCGCAAATTCCCTGGGCAGATGATGCCCCCTTTGTAGGGAATGTAGTCGGTGGCAAAGTAGGTATCTACGCTAAAGATACTTTGAATGGCTTGTAGATCCTCAGCGGGAAGGGTTGGCTTTTCGGCAGCTTGGGCTGGGGTCGTCTGTTCGGCGCTGGCCTGCTCGAGTTCAGTACGGCCAGAGGAAGCAGGGGGCAGGGGCAGTTCGGCAGTGGCCGCCAGCGATCGCAACCAGCGCCCAAGGGCAACATAGGCCACAATGGAGAACACTAGGCCAAAGAGTACCGCCGCAAAGTTAATCACAATCCCAAAGCTGAGACTGCCAAAGACCACCAGCCAAGGGAGCATCAGGACAAGGGTTTGCAGCCAAGCCACAATCCCCAACTTGCCGTAGGGCAGGTTACGGTACAGTCCCCACCCCAGTAGGGCGATCGCTCCCGCCAATAGACCTGCTGTAATAATCATGGGTTACCTCCCGCTTCTGCAAACCTTAGCGTGTGGCCATGGTGGTCAATTGGGTCAGGACTTGACTGGCACGCTCTGTAAATTGCTGCATACCATTGGCATCAAAGCCCCGCTGCGACATTAAGGCCAAATCGTAGATATACTGACACAGCTTTTCGACCAATGCACCCGTTTCTGAGGTGCCACTGGTTTGAATAATCGTTCCTTGGCTGAGGCTGAGGAGATTCTGCACTAGGGGATGCGCCGTATTCACAACGAGGATATGCTCCTCTGGCAACTGGGCATTGAGTTGCTGCTGCATCATTGCCATCATTTCCTGCATTCGCCGACTGGTTTCCGGCAAAAGGATCATAGCCGGTGGCGCATCTGCCTTCAGGGCTTCCGTACGGATGGTTAATTTGGGCTTTTTCAGCACCGATTCAAAGAGTGCTTTAATTTGCTCGCTGCGGGTTTTGTTAGTTGTCGGGTCAACGAGTTCACTTTCTTTGGTTTTATCAATGAGGGTTTCATCCAATTCGGCATCAACCCGCAGGAACTTGACATCGCTATAGTTTTGCTCTAGCCACGGTACAAAGTGGGTATCAATGAAGCTGTCCATAAAGAGCACTTCGATCCCTTGGCTTTTGAGCAGTTGCACATAGGTGGCCTGATTCACTTCGTCAGTGCAGTAATAGACGCGGTTGCCTTGGCGTGCTTTGTTGCGCTCGCGGTACTCCTTGAGCGTGGTATAGGTTTTGCCATCTACACAAATTCCGCCCTCTTTGGCCCATAAATCGTCGCCCTCTTTGGGGGTTAGCTCCGCGGTCGTGCGATAGATGAGAATATCCTCCACTTGTTTTTTGAATTTCTCATCGTTAATTGAGCCAAACTTGACAAAGGTGCCCAAGTCTTGCCAAGAGCGCACGTAGGCCGTAGGGTCTTCGCGGTACAGTTCTTTGAGGCGATCGCCCACCTTCTTGGCAATGTAGTCGGCAATTTTGCGCACGGTGCGATCGTTTTGCAGGAAACTGCGGGATACATTCAGGGGAATGTCACTACTGTCAATGACACCCCGCAGCGGGAGCAAAAAGCGTGGGATTATCTCTTCACAGTTATCGCTGACAAAGACTTGATTGCAGTAGAGCTTAATTTGCCCCTTGCTGACATCAATATCGGGGCGCAGCTTTGGAAAATAAAGAATCCCATTGACCACGAAGGGATAGTCGGTATTGAGGTGAACCCAGAGCAGGGGATCTTCTTGGAAGGGATAGAGGTAGCGATAAAACTCTAAATAGTCCTCTTTGCTGAGGCTATTGGGAGAACTTTTCCAAGGGGCAATTTGTCGATTGATTTGCTCGCCTTCAAGCTTGATGGGCACAGGCAAAAAGTCACAATACTTGCGCACCAGCTCGCGGATGCGGGCCGGCTCCAAGTACTCTAATTCACTGTCTTGCAGTGTGAGGGTTACAGTAGTGCCAACGCTGGTGCGCTCACCGTCAGAGAGAGTAAATTCAGTGGAGCCATCGCAGGTCCAATGTACGGGAACAGCACCTTCGCGGTAGGAGAGGGTATCAATTTCCACCCGTTCTGAGACCATGAAGGCGGAGTAAAATCCTAGGCCAAAATGTCCAATAATGGCGTTTTCCCCTTCGCCTTTGTATTTTTGAACAAATTCCTCAGCACTGGAAAAGGCCACTTGGGTAATGTACTTTTTCACCTCTTCGGCCGTCATGCCAATGCCGTTGTCGGCGATCGCCAGCTTTTTATTCTCTTTATCAATTGTAATTGTGACTTCAGGGTGATCTACATCCCCCTTGTATTCCCCAGAACGTGCCACCATCCGCAGTTTTTGAATGGCATCCACCGCATTGGAGACCAGTTCCCGCAGGAAAATCTCATGATCGGAGTAGAGCCACTTTTTAATGATTGGAAAGATGTTCTCAGTGTGAATTGAAATGGTTCCCTGTTCCAACATGATGTTTCCCGTGAGTGCATTCTTGGTCAGACAACCTCTAGTGTATCGGTAGGGGTTCCCCTTTCTGTTGGCGGAAAACCGATCTCTCCAATGCTTCCCAAAGGGTAACAATAACGTGATTGGCCACTAGAAATCCTTCTGGCTGTGTCAAGTGCAGGCGATCGCCCGTCACACAAAGCGTTTTGGGAGACACTTTTGCTGCTGCCATTTGCAGAGCTTCAACCCACGATAGAGGAAATTCATCCGCCAAAGTCTTCAAACAGAGGCCGTTTCTGAGGCGTAACCCCAACATAATGGTTTCCACCCAGCGATCCCACAGGGAATCTGGATTCACCCGATAGAGGCTCTCTGGTAAGGTTTGTAGCCATTGATAGTATTCACGGCGGGTACGCGGGCGGCTGAGGCGGCGATGCTCCAGATAACTGGTGGCTCCCATGCCAAAGCCATAGTAGGATTGATTGCGCCAATAGACTTGATTGTGACGACAGGCAAACCCCGCTTGGGCATAGTTGGAAATTTCGTAATGGTTGTAGCCCGCTGCTGTTAGCTTTTCGTGGCCAAGGCGATAGGCGGCGGCGACCTGCTCTTGGGTAGGTAAGGGGGCCGCTTCCGGTTGATAGCGTTTGCTGAAGACGGTTTTTGGCTCAATGATCAAGTCATAGATTGAAAGATGAGTTGGTTTGAGGGCGATTGCTCGTTCTAGGGAGAATTGCCAGCGCGCCAGGGATTGTTGCGGCAGACCTAAAATAAGATCTATGCTCCAGTTTTCTACCCCCGCCCTATGAATCATTTCAACTGCCTGCTCAACCTCGGCGACAGTGTGACTACGGCCGCAGAGCCGCAATAGCTCATCATCAAAGGCCTGGACACCCAAGCTAAGGCGATTCACGCCTACCCTGAGATAGCCCTGCAATTGTTCTAAGGCAAAGGTCCCTGGATCCATTTCCATGGAAATTTCCGCCCCCAGCGCAATCCCTATCCGGCGATCTAGAGCTTCCAGCAGTTGGCCAATATACCGAGGCGGTACTAAAGAAGGCGTTCCCCCCCCAAAAAAGATCGTTTGAAGCGGTTGCGGATCAGCAGGAGTCTGGGCAATTTCTTGGCACAGCGCAGCCACATACTCTTGAATCAAGGATGCTGCCAACGTCGGAGAATCCCCCATCACTGTAATTGGAAAGTCACAGTAAAAGCAGCGGCGCCGACAGAAGGGCAGATGGATGTATGCAGCTGTTGTCATAGTTTTTTAACTGGTTTGTATCCTTGTGTTGTTTAGCGATAAGGATTCAAGGCCTTTCCCCTACTGGGGAAAGAGTTGTTTTAGAGCCTCTTCGAGGGTAGGTGCCATCACAATCCGCTGATTGTCCATGACAATGACCCGTGCCAAAGTGGGCAGTCGATTTTGATCGGCTTCCAAGTAAATCGGTTCGACATAGAGGAGCGATCGCTCGACGGGAATAATAAGAAGATTGCCCTGCACCGATCTTGACCCTTGGCGATTCCAGAGGGAAATTTGCTGTGAAATGACTGGGTCTTGATTGATGCGAGCCTCCATTTGTTCGGGGCCAAAGACCAGTTCTTGTTTAGGAAAAACGTACAGCAGGAGTTTGCCATAGTTTTGGCCATCGGAGCGAGCCGCCAGCCAACCAATGAGGTTCGGACGATTCACGGGCGTAAAGGGGACAAGAAGAATAAATTCCTCCGTATAGCCAATGGGCAGCTTGGTAATCAGGTAGTAGGGAGCAATGGCTTGGGATTTTTCGCGGTAAATCTCCTTAGGAATTTGCCAGAGGTCTTCGCGGTTATAAAAAACAACAGGATCCGTCATGTGGTACTTCAGGAGCTGTTCTGACTGTACCTGCATTAAATCAATGGGGTAGCGAATGTGACGATAGAGGGGGTGGGGCATGGAACTCAAGGGACGCAAGAGTGTGGGAAAAATTCGCTGCCACGTGCGAATCATGACATCATTGGGTTCAACCACATAGAAGGTGACATCACCGTTATAGGCATCCACGACCACCTTGACGGAGTTGCGAATGTAGTTAAACGAGTGCTGCCCCGGATCGCTATAGGGGTAGTAGCGACTGACAGTATAGGCGTCAATAATCCAGTAGAGATAGCTGACCCCCGCACTGCTGGGGCGAGCAGCAATGGCGTGCTCAGAGCGTAGATCGGCGACAACAAGATAGGGTTCACTGTCAAAGCGCAAGAAGGGAGCGATCGCCCGCACACGATCCTGAATCAATCGCCGGAAGAGAACCCGTGAGTCGGGGCGCAAATTGGGGGTTAGCAGCAATTGCCAATCCCGAAAATAGACGCCATAGACTAGGCGGCGCCACCAACTGGTAATGGGCACGCCTCCACTACCGTCGTAGTGGTTATAAACATTTTCAGCGCCGCGGGGAAAATCCAGTTCTGGGACATCGGAAGGAGCAAAAATGTAGGTATTGGTGAGTTCACCGTAGTAAATCCGTGGATAGAAAAACGGGATACTCTCGCGGATCTGAGGCGGATTAACCAGTAGCTCACCTGTGTCGCCAATATCGCGCACAAAGTACTTGGGCAAACCATTGACTTCTGCTGTATTCACAGGACTCATGGTGAAGCCATAGCCGTGGGTAAATACGAGGTGCTCGTTAATCCAACTGCGGGCAAACCGCTGAACCGCACTGTAATCTACTTCGCGAGCGGCAATGAGGACTTGGCGAATTTCCGATGGGTCTTGCCCAGGCGATAGTTTCAGATAGTAGCGATCCAAAAATGCGGCGGGAAACCGATAGTAAGAGCGCAGTTGTTGGAGTTGACGGTTGGTTTCAAGGAGGGGGCGGGTATCCCAAAGGCGAATGTTACGGGTAGTGGCGGCATTAGCAGCAATGATCTCGGCGTTGAGGTTATTTTCTGGTTGGAAGGGTTCGACCCGCATTTTTTCAAGGTCAAAGCCTTCACGGGTATGGGTAATGGTGCGTTGAATGTAGGGCAGTTCCCGTTGCAGTTGGTTAGGTTGAACAATGGCTACTTCAATAGCTGTGGGTAGGTGCCAATCTGCAATTAGGATGACCCCTAGATAGCCCACTGTAAACCCAAAGAAGCCGGGGGCAATCGGACCTAGCCGCCGCTGCCCTTCTCCGCCCCGTCGAATCGCTGACCAAGCCAGTAAACAGGTGACGCCAAGGGCCGAGGCCGAAAGCCAACTATAAAGGGGTAAGCGCACGCTGACATCGGTATAGCCGGCACCAAAAGCAGCTCCATGGGTTGAGTAAAGAAGCTTGTAGCGCTCTAGCCAAAAACTAAAAGCCACTGTCGCAAAAACAAACGCACTCAAGCCCTGCAAATGTCGCCGTTGCGATCGCACAAAGCCGAGGAATTTGCCATGACTGAGACTTTCATTGGCAAGGAGATACCCCAAGGCCGTTCCCGCTAAACCAACAACACTGAGATTTACCAACCACAGTCGCAACAGTTCCCATAAAGGGATGTGAAAGAGGTAAAAGCTAATTGAGTGGTGAAATAGCGGTTCGGTATGGAAATCACTGACCGCAAAAAGTCCCTTGAGCACCACTGACCAACTCAGAAAAGCAATTGCCCCCATGGCGAGGCTCAAGAGAATCCCTACCCCCTGAAAGAGGCGCACGGGCAACCAAAGCCCCAGTATCAGCGCCCCCAGACTAGGCACCAATAACCAAGGATTCTGTACCACTTGCAGTGAGATTTCTGCCACTCGCCAAACACTCAATTGCGGGAGCAGAGGGCTATTAAACGTAATTTCTGAGCGCTGTTGCCACAGTTGTAAGGCGATCGCGCCAATGTGGTAAGTGGCAACAATCAGCAGCCAAGTTAAACCGCTCGCACACAACAAAAGCCGCCATAGCCCCAGTCCCCGATAGGTACTCCGTGCTGTTAGGGTTGGATCGAGGGTCACTGTGCGTTGCCGCAGTAGCCAGTGTTGCTGCCAGCCATAGAAAAGTGCCGATAACCCCGCAACCGTAAGAAATAGTAAGGCTTGGACACTCCAGCGCTGCCAGACCACCTGCAAATAGCCCAGTTGACTAAACCAGAGGCTTTCGGCAATCAAGCAGCACAGCCCCGCCCCAAGGGCGATCGCCAGCAGCAGCGCACAAAGCCAGCGCAACCAACGGGGCATAAACTGTACAACAGAGAGCGACGGCATCAACCTCGAAAAATCGCTAAAACTAGGGTAAAGTGCAGCTAGATGCTTTCCTAAGGCCAGTTTAACGATTTAGCCATGTTCTTGCGCTCACTACTTGTTGCCCTTTTGAGTTTGATGCTGTTTTTCAGCCCATCAACCCCCAGTTGGGCCCTCGGAGGCGAACTGCCGCCTCTCAATGCCCCAGCACCTGATTTTTCCCTTCCCAGCAGTGTGGATGGTCAGCCCATTTCCCTCAAGGATTATCGCGGTAAGTGGGTCGTGTTGTACTTTTACCCCAAGGACTTTACCTCTGGCTGCACCCTCGAAGCCCAGCGTTTCCAACGCGACATTGAGCAATTTCATGCCCACAATGCTGAAGTCATTGGCGTCAGTGCTGACTCTGTGAACTCCCATAAAGATTTTTGTGACAGTGAAGGCTTGACCTTTCCCCTCCTTTCTGACCCCGATGGCCAAGTCAGCAAAGCCTATGGCTCGTGGTTGGGGTTTGTCTCGCTCCGCCACAGCTTCATCATTGATCCTGAAGGCATCCTGCGGGAGCGTTATGTAAAAGTAAATCCCGCGATCCACAGCCAAGAGGTACTAGCACGCCTAGAGGAACTGCAACAACAAACTTAAGTATTAATTAAATATTTATTGCTGTGGGGAGGGTTTAGGAGTAACTGGAGATTCAGCTTGCACCTGCTGCGCCGCCTGCTGAATGGCATCTTTATACTTGGCGGGGGCTAATTCCACAGCTTTGGCATAGAGGGAAGCCGCCTCAGTCTTTTTCCCCTGTTCCGTCAGCACCATTGCTTGGGCAAGAACTGGGCGAAAATCATTGGGGTTTTCTTTGCCGAGGTTTTGGAAGAGGGTCAATGCCTCATCATAGCGTTTTTGTGCCATATAGACATCGCCAAGGAGGAGTTGCACAGCCGTAACATCTACGCTCCCCGGTTGCACTTTGTTGGCGGCCTCTGCTCCTTTGAGGGTCTCTTCAATCAAACCAATAGCGGCTTGGGGACGATTTTCTTTGAGGTAAAGATCCACTAGCCCCCGCAGGGCATTGAGGTTCCCCGGCGATTGGGCAAGAACATTCTGAAAAGTTTGAGCAGCCCCCTCGCGATCGCCCGTTTGTTGTTGAGCTTGCCCTAGGAGAATGGCATAGTTTGTTTGTTCAGGCCGCTGAGCCGCCAACCGCCGCAACGGCTCAATGACGCTGGCAATTTCCCCTTTGCCCTGTTGAATGAGTTGCAGCCGCGCCAGTACCAAGCCTTCCAGTGCCGTGGCATTGTTGGGTTCACGCTCTAGCACCAGTTGATAGCCCTTTTCTTGGGCTTGGAGTTCTGCAATTTTGTCTCCCGCCGCGGAATTAACCACAGGGCTAGGGGTGGCTTGAGGGGCTGTAAAGGCACTGGTGAGCAGGGGCATCACAGAAATGGCGATGAAGGGAATCATCCCCAACGCCAACACTAAAAAGGTGATCCATTTCCTGCGCATTCTGCCTCCTACCCAATGTTTCCTGTGCCAGTACGATTCTAACCTAGGGGATCCTAGGAAGCGTTGCCAATTTTTAGGTGGGGGATTCTTCCCTTTGTTAAAATTTGAGCAATTCCTCGGAGAGCTGCTATGAGCGAATTAACGCCAGAAACCATTAATTGTGCAGAGGCCTGCGTCAACGGCTGTGTCCTTGGCGATCGCTGTCCCAATCGCAAGTACATTGCTGCCGCCACTAAGTTCATGAATGACACGCCCCTCGATCAAATTTTACAAATTGCAGCAGATAGCTATCCCAAACGGCTTTTAGCCTCGATTGAGCGCGATCGCCAGCGAGCAGCAAACCCACCCCAACAATAACTAGGCGTGCCTAATGTCTCGTCTGCGGGCACTGCAGGGATACCTACTGCTGCGGCTTTTGCTAGCGCCGCTGATGCTGTGGACAATCGTCACTGTCGTCTTTTTGCTCCTGCGAGCCACTCCTGGGGATCCCGTGGATGCGATTTTAGGCCCCCGTGCTCCGGCACCTGTCAAGGAAGCTCTACGAGAGCAATTGGGTCTAGCTCAACCCCTGTGGCAGCAGTACTTGAACTATTTAGGACAACTCCTGCAATTTGATTTAGGCACTTCCCTCACAAGTCAAGGGGAAGCAGTGACCAAGATTATTGCCCAACATTTTCCTGCGACCGCAGAATTAGGTCTTGCCAGTCTGGCGATCGCCTTTGGCTTGGGTGTACTCATTGGCAGTCTTGCTGCAATTAAATCGGGAACTGCTTGGGATATTGGTGGACGACTTTTTGGCATCTTTACCTACGCCTTGCCTCTTTTTTGGTTAGGGATGCTCTTGCAACTACTCTTTGCCGTGAACTTGCGTTGGCTGCCCTTAGGCACCCGCTACCCCATCAGTGAAACACCCCCCCAAGGCCCCACAGGACTGTATATTCTGGATGCACTCTTGAATGGCAATCTCCACCAATTGGGAACTGCTTTTACCCACTTGCTTCTACCAGCCGTCACCCTGGGCATTGTTCTCAGTGGCATCTTCGAGCGCATTGTGCGGGTAAATCTCAAGGAAACCCTAGCCGCCGATTATGTGGAAGCTGCCCGTGCCCGTGGTATTCCTGAACATCGGATTTTCATTCATCATGCCCTCAAGAACGCTTTAATTCCGGTGATTACCGTTTTGGGTCTGACCCTTGCTGGCCTCTTGGGGGGCGCTGTGCTAACGGAAGTCACCTTTTCTTGGCCAGGGTTAGGTCAGCGACTCTACGAAGCAATTGCGCTGCGCGACTATCCAACCGTTCAGGGAATTGTTGTTTTTTTTGCCGTCATTGTGGTTGCCGCTAGTATCCTCATTGATTTCCTCAATGCTTGGATTGACCCTCGCATCCACTACTAAGGCGCAGCTAGGGAATAGAATAGGGAACGAAGCTTGTAATAAAACTTAATGTTAGGAGGTTATTCCTCATGGCTTTAGCCGTTGGCACGCCCGCACCTGCCTTTACCGCCAAAGACACCCATGGCAATACCGTTTCCCTTAGTGATTTCAAGGGCAAAACGGTCGTGTTGTACTTCTATCCCAAGGATGACACCCCCGGCTGCACCAAAGAAGCCTGTAGCTTCCGCGACCACTACACTGCCTATCAGGAGAAGGATATTGTCGTTCTGGGCGTGAGCACTGATGATGAAACCTCACACCAAAAATTCACCGAGAAATTCAATCTCCCCTTCCCCTTGCTAGCGGACGTAGATCGTTCCATTATCAAGGCCTACGATGTCGATGGCGGCGGCTATGCAAAGCGGGTAACCTATGTCATTGACGGCAACGGCATGATTTCCCATGTCTATACCAGTGTCAAAACGGAGACCCACGCCGCTGATATTTTGGCGGATTTGGGTGTGTAGCTCTTCTCTGAGCTTTGCGACAACATTGGGCAGCTAGTGTACACTGGCTGCCTTTTTCTTAATTGAACGGAGAGAGAGGGATTCGAACCCTCGGTGGCATCACTGCCACACTCGATTTCAAGTCGAGCGCATTCGACCACTCTGCCATCTCTCCTGGCAACCCATATTTTAGTACTTTAGGTTCAGTTAGGATAAGAGAAGTCACAAAGAGTCGCTCACAGAAATATTCCTATGAGTTTTAGTCCAGAGTCCCAAATGATAACAGAGGCCTTACCCCATAACCAACAAAGGATGGACAGCTATTTTGGTGATTTTTTTGGTTTGATGCGGAAGGCACTTGTTGCTGGAGGCTCAGAACTGGGGTTAGGGATGACGCTTTTTTCTCTGGCAGTAAGTATTCGAGCTACTCGCATCATTGAAATTGGCCGCTTTAAGGGATTTTCAACCCTTTGTCTAGCAAGTGCCCTACGATTCATTGATATAGGTTGGCAAGAACCACAACAGCATAAGCAGCGACCTGACATTGATTATAGTGAATTTGAAGCGCCCAAAAAACGAGAATTGCTTTCTATTGATCCGTTTCCGACCAAGGAAGCTGAGCAGTTAATTTTTGGAGCTCATCTTGAAAACTATGTTCAGTTTATTAACGCCCGCTCAGATGAAGTCACCATTGATGGTTTGGTTGATCTCATTTTTATTGATGGTGATCACAGCTATGAGGGGTGTAAAGCTGATGTCTTTAATTATGTACCGTGGTACCTGCGGCCAGGGGGATACTTTATTTTGCATGACTACTACGGCTGGTACGATGTCGAAGGAAATAATAACTCCCCCGTTAAACAAGTCATCCATGAATTAATTGCAGAGGAACTATTTGAGCATATTTTAATTGATACTGGTTATCAGTCTTTCACCATCTTTAGAAACCCTAGCACTTAATAGAATAGCTTGCTTTGCTTTTAGTCAAAATAGCTTCTTGGACGCTAATGTTCTCAAAATGATTTCTCCAGCCTCGCTGGCAGCAACAATTTGGCGATCGCGCCCAAACAAAGCACACCCCACCTGTAATGACCGTCCTAGGGGAGCTGCACAATGGCTATGGATATAAGCAGTGGCGCGTTCCTCAATGCGGTTGGCAATGTGGCGGAGAAGCTCAGGTAAGGCTTGGGGAGCCAAGGTTTCTAAGGACTTGAGGGCAGCTTCAATAGTGGGTGCTTGCCATATTTGGTGCAGAATATCTTGATGCAGACCTGCGAGAGCACAAAAGGCAGTCAAAATCTCTTGGCGGGCATCAGCAATGTGGTGATGTGTATGAAAAATCCCCGCCGCCAGTTTAATTAATTTGCCGTGGTAGCCCAACAGAAGCAACTGTTGGACATGGTGTTGCGCCGCTGCCACTAGCATCGGGCCTAGCCAATTGGCGGTTTTTACACAGAGGAAAGGGGGGATTTGGAGCTGTTGTGCTACCTGAAGGCCATTCTCGCCAAGACAGAAAACCAAGGTAGGGGATTGGCTGGCCTTTTGCCTGAGGTCTTCTCGGTAGCGCTCCAGTTGCTCAGGAGCACTCAGGGGGTGCGCAAGGGCAGTGGTGCCCAACAGCGACAGTCCCTCAACAATGCCAAAAGCCGCATTTGAGGTGCGCTCTGCCAAGTCGCGCCCCTGAGGTAGGACAATGGTGACGGCGATCGCCCGCTCTTTGGGACAGTAGAGCAACAGGTTAGTGGTCAATAGCAACCGCGCATAGCGGTAGATAGCTGCTTCGCCAGTGGCGCGATCGCGACCCACGCCAAAACCACCGTCAATGTGAATTTTGGGGTAAGTGGCGGGGTCTTGCCAGCGCACCCAAGCCCAGATTGGAGTATGCCGCGTCAGATCAAGGGGATCGCTGGGTTCACTGTAGGTAATCGCCAAAGCCTGTTGGGAATCTAAGGGCGCTCCTTGGGGAATGGCAAAGGTTTCACAGCGGTTGGGGCGCAGCAGGGCAAGGGTCACCTCTTGAGGACAGGTGCCTTCAGTAAGGCATCGCAGGGCAGCCACTGCCGCCGCAGCAGCAAAAACAGGCAGTGTGTAACCCATCAATCCATCCTAAGCGGTCAACTGTGCCAAACTGGTGCGAGCTGCCTCAGTAACCGCTGCGGCCGAATCAGTGGCCAATTGTTCCAGGAGCGGGCGAGCTTCAGGAGTGCCAATTTGGCCGAGGGCGATCGCCAGCCGATGCCGCAGTTGCCAATCAGGATACTCAACAAACTGTCGCAGATGCTCAATGCTTTCGGGCTGTTTGAGTTCCCCTAGGGAACCAATCGCCGCCAATTTTACTAATTCTTGAGGACTCTTGAGAGCCTCCGTGAGTAGCCCAACAGCCGCAGGATTGCCAAGGGCACCTAAAGCAGCAATGATACTAAACTGCAACAGCCAATCACTCGTACTGTGGTAGGCCATTGCTAAATCTTCAAGGGCAAAGGGAAGCCGTAGGGCAGCCATGGCATCTGCTGCTGCGGCGCGGACATCGGTTTCGCTGTCATGGAGCAGGCGATTGCGCAAGAGTTCATGGGCTTGAGGTGGGTTGACCTGCCCTAGGACAGCAATTTGACTCACTGCAGCGTAGCGGACACGGGCATTTTCATCTTGGCTCAGAGGCCGGATTAGGGCAAAAGCTGCTTCAGGGGGCAATGTGCGCAGTTGATTGATTCCCCGCAGGCGATCGCCCACCTCTGCCGAAGCCAGAAGTTCCTGAATTGCCGCTGCATTCACGCCGAGATCCTCCACTTGGTTCCCTTGATCCTACTGGGTTACGTCCCCTACAGAAAAGGGCAGAGCGATCGCGACTGCAATTCCCTGCCCTCACCTTAGGAGTTGTTACCGGGTTGTGCGCTCTAGGCTTGTTTTTCAGCCTCAGCAATTTGCAACATTGTCTTCAGAACTGAGTCAGGGTTGAGACTAATGGAGTCAATCCCCTGAGCCACCAAAAATTGGGCAAACTCAGGATAGTCACTGGGAGCTTGACCACAGATGCCAATTTTGCGCCCCTTGGCCTTTGCCGTTTGAATGGCTTGTGCCACCATCCGCTTCACTGCCTCATTGCGCTCGTCAAATAGATGCGCCACCAGCCCCGAATCGCGATCCAGCCCCAGCGTGAGTTGGGTTAAGTCATTGGAGCCGATGGAAAAGCCGTCAAAAACATCGGCAAAGGCATCCGCGAGCACCACATTGCTGGGGAGTTCACACATTACATAGACCTGGAGGCCGTTTTCCCCTTGCTTCAGCCCATGTTTGGCCATCTCCGCCAGCACCCGCCGCCCTTCCTCTGGCGTGCGACAGAAGGGAATCATAAGGATAACGTTTGTCAGCCCCATCTCATCCCGCACTTTCTTCATGGCGCGGCATTCAAGGGCAAAGCCCTCCGCATAGTTGGGGTCGTAGTAGCGGGAAGCGCCCCGCCAGCCAATCATGGGGTTTTCTTCATGGGGTTCAAACTGGCGACCGCCCAAGAGGTTGGCGTACTCATTGCTCTTAAAGTCGGACATACGCACCACCACGGGCTTGGGATAGAAGGCGGCAGCGATCGCCCCAATACCTTGAGCCAACTTATCCACGAAGTATTCCGCCTTGTCGGCATAGTTCTGGGTCAGTTCAGCAATTTTCAGCTTTGCAGCCTCATCCGTCAGTTCGTCGTAGTGCAGCAGAGCCAAAGGATGCGCCTGAATGTGGTTGGCAATGATAAACTCCATACGCGCCAGCCCCACCCCATCATTGGGAATGGCTGCCAAGCTAAAGGCTTCCTCGGGGTTGCCCACATTCATCAAGATTTGGGTGCGGGTACGCGGCAGGTTTTCTAGGGTCACTTCCTCCACATGGAAAGGCAGCAATCCCTGATAGACATGCCCCTCTTCTCCCTCAGCACAGGAGACGGTGACCTCAACCCCATTGGGAATCGTTACCGTGGCATCGCCACAGCCGACAATAGCGGGAATCCCCAACTCACGGGCAATAATCGCTGCATGGCAGGTGCGTCCCCCCTGATCAGTGACAATGGCACTGGCTTTTTTCATAATCGGCTCCCAGTCGGGATCTGTGCGGTGGGTGACCAACACCTCTCCCGCTTGGAACTGATCGATATTGCTGACATTGAGGATAACGCGGGCGCGACCTTGACCGATCATTTCGCCCACAGCGCGACCCGTGGCAAGTAGCGGTCCTTTTTCCTCAAGATGGTATGTGCGTAGGACGTTTGTTGCTTTTTGGGATTGGACGGTCTCAGGGCGTGCTTGAACAATGAAGAGTTCTCCGCTGATGCCATCTTTTGCCCACTCGATGTCCATGGGGGTATAGGTGCCCCGCAGGGCAGAATAGTGCTCCTCAATGAGACAGGCCCAGCGACCGAGGGTGAGAATTTCTGCGTCTGTGAGGGCAAACTGCTTCCGCAGCGTTTCTGGCACTGGTTCATTGCGGGTGAGCTTTGTCCCACCGAGGTCATAGACCATGCGGATTTCTTTAGTACCGAGGGCTTTTTTCAGGATGGGTTTGTAGCCCGCTTTCAAGGTTGGCTTAAAGACAAGGTATTCATCGGGGTTAACCGCCCCTTGAACGACATTTTCACCCAGACCATAGGCAGCGGTAATCAGGGCAGCGTCTTTGAAGCCGGTTTCTGTGTCAATGGAAAACATCACTCCAGAGCAGGCCAAGTCGGAGCGCACCATTTTTTGGACACCCACTGAGAGCGCCACACTGAAGTGATTAAACCCCTTGATCTGGCGGTAGGAAATAGCCCGATCGGTGAACAGAGAAGCAAAACAGCGATGGCAGGCATCGAGGACCCCCTTGAGGCCATGGACATTCAGGTAGGTTTCCTGCTGACCAGCAAAGCTGGCATCGGGCAAGTCTTCAGCAGTGGCACTGGAGCGAACCGCTACGTCTGTATTAGGGCCGTAGCGATCGCACATTTTTTGGTAAGCGGCGGCAATGGCATCCGTCAATTCTGGGGGAAAGGGCGTGTGCAAAATCAGGGAGCGGACTGCCTGACCCACACGGTGGAGTTCTGTTACATCCTCAACATCCAAGCCTTCAAGGAGCCGCCGCAATTGCGTGTCGAGATTGCCCGCTTGAATAAAGTAACGGTAGGCATAGGCCGTTGTTGCAAAACCATCGGGGACATTAATGCCTTTGGGAGTTAGTTGTTGGAGCATTTCTCCCAAAGAAGAGTTTTTACCCCCCACCAATGGCAGATCTTTGCAGCTTAGGGAATTAAGTTCTAGAACAAAGGCTGTTTCTCGATTGGTTATTTCACTGGTTGGTCTTGGGATTGATTGAGTCATTGTTATACTCCTAAACATTAAGTTTTATTGATTGAATGGCTGCTTGCTGTGCCCAGAGAGAGGAAAAAGACGTGTTTGAGCCGCTCAAGCTTTGAATGCTTTTGGCTCCCTTTGCTATCTTGAATCTGTCAATCACCTGACTGCACGCGACTCCCAAGTCACAACTGTCTGTTGACAACCACAGGCTACCCCTTTTGCAAGACACTGGATCCAGCACGCACTCCCTTGCCAACAGACACTTCAAGAGTTACAGAGGTCATCCTCTGCACGGTGGTTCAATCAAGATTGCCCTACATCTCCATTCTGAAACAGAAAAATTGGCTTTGTTTGCTGCTTAATAATCCCTTAAATTCATTGGCATCCTAGATCACGATGGGTAAAGGGTTTGGCATTGGCCCCGCTATAGGTTGCAACAATGTGGCCATTCCCCACCAGTTGATATTTGTAGGTCACTAGTCCCTCTAGCCCCACCGGCCCTCGCGGTGGCAACTTGTGGGTGCTAATGCCAACTTCTGCGCCAAAGCCATAGCGGAATCCATCGGCAAAGCGGGTGGAGCAGTTGTGAAAGACGCCAGCGGCATCCACTTCTTGGAGAAAACGGGCGGCGGCGGCGGCATCCTCGGTCACAATAGCTTCCGTGTGTCCCGATCCATAGGTGGCAATGTGCTCCAATGCGGCTTCGAGACTGGGAACCACCCTAACAGAAAGGATGAGATCACAATATTCCGTGGCCCAGTCGGCATCGGTGGCAGGGGTCATAGACACCCATTCGCGGGCAAGGGCGTCTCCCCGCAGTTCAACACCGGCATTTTCGAGAACCGCTGCTACTTTGGGGAGAAACTCTTTGGCAATTCCTTGGTGCACCAGTAGAGTCTCAATGGCATTACAAGCGGCGGGGTACTGGGTTTTGGCGTCGAGGGTGATGGCGATCGCCTTCTCAATATCGGCAGCCCTATCCACATAGAGGTGACACAGGCCATCGGCATGACCGAGCACGGGAATGCGCGTGTTGTTTTGGATATAGCGCACAAACTCGTTAGTGCCGCGGGGAATGATGAGATCAACCCATTGATCGAGAGCCAACAGTTCAACCACTTCAGCGCGATCGGTGAGGAGGGCGATCGCCCCTGCGGGCACCGCCGATTTCTCTAGCCCCCTGTGAATAGCGTGCACAATTGCTTGGCAGGAGCAACGAGCCTCCTGTCCCCCCTTGAGAATGGCACCATTTCCCGACTTGATGGCCAAAGAAGCAATCTGCACCACTGCATCGGGGCGCGCCTCAAAGATCACCCCCAGTACCCCTAGGGGGCAAGTGACACGACTCAAAATTAACCCCGCATCCAATTCGCGATGGAGTTGGCGCTGCCCAAGGGGATCGGGGAGGGCTGCCACTTGACGAACCCCGGCGATCGCTGCTGCCAATTTACTGGAACTGAGTTCTAAGCGCGCATAGAGGGAAGGGTTGAGGTTATTGGCCTTGGCCTGCTCACAATCAGCCGCATTGGCTGCCAAAATCTCCTCCCTGGCGTCCTCAAGGGCACAGGCCACCTGTTCTAGAGCTTCATTGCGGGCAGAGGCATTCAGGGTGGCCAACAGACGCGCCTGCGCATGCACTTCCTTGACCCGTTGCACAAGGGGAGACTCTGTCATAGAAGCTGTAATTCCAAAGACCTATAAAGACCTATTAAGAGCCATCGTACGCCAAATTGTCCCGCACTTGTGGTAGGTTAACGGCAATTGCGTTGCCCTAGAGTTAGCCAAAAGACAGGCTCAGGAGAATCATGCGAATTCTATTTGTTGCTGCTGAGGCGGCACCGCTTGCAAAAGTGGGGGGGATGGGAGATGTGGTTGGCTCCCTGCCCAAGGTATTACGCCGCATGGGGCATGATGTGCGTATCTTTATGCCCTACTATGGCTTTTTGCCAGATAAGGTGGAGATTCCTAAAGATCCCATCTGGATTGGCCATGCCATGTTTCAGACGTTTCATGTCTATGAAACCGTGTTGCCGGGGTCGGACGTTCCCCTTTACCTTTTTGGCCATCCCTGCTTTAGTCCCCGCCGCATCTATTACGGTGAGGATGAGGACTGGCGGTTCACTTTCTTTGCCAATGGGGCAGCAGAATTTGCTTGGAACTACTGGAAGCCCCAGATTATCCATTGCCACGATTGGCACACGGGGATGATCCCGGTGTGGATGCATCAGGACCCTGACATTACCACTGTGTTCACAATTCACAACTTGGCCTATCAAGGGCCTTGGCGGTGGCGTCTAGAGCAAATCACTTGGTGTCCGTGGTACATGCAGGGGCACAACACAATGGCGGCGGCAGTGCAATATGCCGATCGCGTCAATACTGTTTCACCCACCTACGCCGAACAAATCAAAACTCCTGAATATGGTGAGAAATTGGAGGGGCTGTTGTCGTTTATTAGTGGCAAGCTCTCGGGGATTCTCAATGGCATTGATACGGAGGTTTTTGATCCCAGTACCGATCGCGCCCTTGCTCAAAACTACACTGTGGATACGCTAGAGCGACGCAAGGCTAACAAAATTGCCCTGCAAGAGGAACTGGGACTAGAGGTGAACTCCGCTGCTTTCTTGGTGGGGATGGTTACCCGCTTGGTGGAGCAAAAGGGTCTAGATCTACTGATTCAGGTACTGGATCGCTTTTTGGCTTACACCGATAGCCAGTTTGTCCTATTGGGGACAGGCGATCGCTACTATGAAACCCAGATGTGGCAAATTGCCTCACGGTTTCCGGGACGCTGTAGTGTCCAGTTACTCTACAGTGATGTGCTGTCACGGCGGATTTATGGGGGTGCCGATGCCTTCACTATGCCGAGTCGGTTTGAGCCATGTGGCATTGCCCAAATGATTGCTCTTCGCTATGGCTGTGTGCCGATTGTGCGTCGCACGGGTGGTCTTGTGGATACAGTTTCTCACCACGACCCAGAGAAACAGACAGGAACGGGCTACTGTTTTGATCGCTATGAACCCCTTGACTTCTATACCTGTCTGGTGCGGGCTTGGGAAGGCTATCGCTACAAACGGGAGTGGCACACCCTTCAGCAGCGGGGTATGCGTGAGGACTTTAGCTGGACAAAATCAGCACTGGCCTACAATGCCCTTTATAACTCAATTTATGGGTTACCGCCAGAGGCAATGCCCAACCCTCATCCAACACCGGTACCGGCAATGACCTAATGATCGTGGCTGCGCAGTGTCTGGTCATTATTGCCTACGAGTACGTTGATCTTCACTGGCAGGAGATTGACCACTGGGTACTCGACGTGGAGAGCATCCGTCCCCAGTGACGGTACTAGTGGCAGCGGGTATAACCGTGATTGCCTTAGCCCAAGGCTATGTCAGCGATCGCCCCGTTAGCAGAGATCAACTGCTCTCCCTTTGGAATAAATTGAAGCCATTGACAGGCAACTGCAACAACTCTCAGAACTAGAAGGCTCAGGCCTTTTAGATGCGGAAACGGCTCAGTTGCGCCGCCATAAACTGGTGGGAGAACGAGCGCAAATTGAGGCACCGCAGGCACAATTGCCCCCAGTAATCTCTTGCAGCTGGCGCTGACCTTAGGTCAGCCTCAATTGCTGAGATGGGAACGCTAGTTTATAGATAGATAAATTAAAATTAAACTACTAATAAATAAACAACATCAATAAGAAATCTCAGGTGTCAGGGGTGATGACGATTGAACTCAGCGATCGCCAAAAGCAACTTCTAGGCGCCACAATAAACCCTGACATTGCCACCGCAGAACCTGTCGGCTCAAAGGCGATCGCCACTGAGTACAACCTCAACGTTAGCCCAGCTACGGTGCGCAATACCATGCTGCTCCTCGAAAAAAGCGGCCTGCTTTACCAGCCCCACACTTCCGCCGGACGGGTACCCTCAGATTCTGGCTACCGCGTTTATGTAAATGAATTGGTTCAACCCATTCCCGATGTGGCTCGCAAAGCCGAAAGCCTCTTGAGTGAGCGGCTTATTTCGGGACAGCAACGCCTTGAGGTCATTTTGCGCCAAGCGGCACAGTTGTTGTCGGATCTTAGTGGTTACATTACGCTAATTACACTCCCCAATCGCTTGGAGCGGCAGATTCGGGTCATTCAACTGGTGTCTTTGGAGCCGCAGCAGGTGATGGTCATCCTTGTTCTTGACACCTACGAAACCCAGTCGGCACTGATTCAATTGGATCAAGGGGAAGAAGACCCTGAGCTCCGGGAGCGCACCCTACAGGTACTGACAAACTTCCTCAATCACCAGTTACAGGGGCGATCGCTGGTGGAACTGAGTGCCATTGACTGGCAAAAACTGGATTTGGAGTTTCAAACCTACAGCCAGCAGCTTCAGACCCTACTGCAGCAGTTGAGCGATCGTTACAGCCACCAGGGAACCTCCTTTGTCATCAGTGGCCTTGCCGATGTCCTCCAGCAGCCCGAATTTTCCCAAGTGGAGCAGGTGCAAATGCTGCTGCATCTTCTTGAAGACCAACAGGATCAACTAGCTCCCTTGATTAGTGCCGATAGCCAAGCCCCCTCGCAAGTGCAAATCCGCATTGGCAGTGAAAATGCCCTAGCACCGATGCAGTCCTGTACATTGGTCTATTCCTGCTATTGCTATGGCAACTCCCCTGTGGGCAGTGTCGGTATTTTAGGACCGACGCGGATGCCCTATGCCCGGATTATTCCGCTGGTGGCCACAGCCGCAGATTACTTGACAGAGCAAGTGAGTCGCTGCCGCTAATGACATCAAAACATGAGATACGTTCTGTGCACTTAACGGTTGGCTTTATCATGCAGAATAAACTATTGGGCTTCCGCCGTTGGAGATATTGAAATGCCTACACCCGCCTTGCTGGTTCTCGCCGATGGTTCAGTCTTTCGCGGCTTTTCCTTTGGAGCACCGGGGACAGCCATTGGCGAAGTAGTCTTTAATACGGGCATGACGGGTTATCAAGAGGTGCTCACTGACCCGAGCTATTGTGGTCAAATTGTGACATTCACTTACCCTGAGTTGGGCAATACGGGAACCACCCCCGAAGATGATGAATCCGATCGCCCCCAAGTGCGCGGTGCTGTCGCTCGCAATATCTGTGATGTTCCCAGTAACTGGCGATCGCAACAATCATTGCCCGACTACCTCAAAGCCCATCGTATTCCTGCGATTTATGGAATTGACACCCGTGCTCTTACCCGCAAAATTCGCACTGCTGGTGCCATGAATGGCGGCATTTCCACCGAAATTCTTGATCCTGTTGAACTGCTGCAAAAAGTCCTTGCCGCCCCCAGTATGCAGGGACAAAATCTAGCCAAGGTGGTGACTACTCGCACCCCCTACGAATGGAGAGAACCCACGCCGCCCGCTTGGGAATTTCGTTCCCAAACAGCTACGGAAGAGCCACCTTTGACGGTTGTGGCCATTGACTTTGGCGTGAAGCGCAACATTCTTCGTCGCTTGGCCAGCTATGGCTGCCGTGTGATTGTCGTGCCAGCGGATACGCCAGCGGAAACGATTCTCAGCTATGATCCCGACGGCATTTTCCTCTCCAATGGCCCCGGTGATCCTGCGGCGGTGCAGGAGGGTATTGAAACGGTGCGCAAATTACTGGCCGCTCAGCGTCCGATGTTTGGCATTTGTCTGGGGCATCAGTTGTTTGGACTCTCCCTAGGGGCGGAGACTTTTAAGCTCAAGTTTGGTCACCGAGGGTTGAATCAACCCGTTGGCCTGACGCGGGAAGTAGAAATTACCAGCCAAAACCACGGCTTTGCCATCACCGCAGAATCCCTTGCCCAAACTCCCGTTGAGATTACCCACTTTAACCTCAATGACAAAACCGTTGCCGGTCTGAAGCACCAAACATTGCCGATTTTTTCAGTGCAGTATCACCCTGAAGCCAGTCCAGGCCCCCATGATGCTGATTATCTCTTTGGCGAGTTTGTGGCGCAAATGCGTGCCTATCGTCAACAACACCCCCGCAGCCAATGAAAGGGCGATCGCTCACCCCCTACCTCTTTCTTGCCCCTGCTTTAGGGTTGCTGACACTGACGGTCTTTTGGCCAGCGCTACAGGCCTTTTTCCTGAGTTTCAGCCGCTATGAAACCGATCTACTGAGCCCGCCCCTATGGGTGGGATGGGTTAATTTTGCCCAATTGTGGCGCGATGGTGTCTTCTGGAAAACTTTGGGCAATACTTTTCTCTATTTAGTAGTGGTGGTGCCGATTCTGGCGATCGCCCCTCTGCTTTTGGCAATTCTGGTCAATCAACCCCTGCGGGGAATTCACTGGTTTCGCGCTGCTTATTACAGTCCTGTGATTATCTCCATGGTGGTGGCGGGGATTGCTTGGCGCTGGCTGTATGCCCCCAATGGTCTGTTGAACCAACTGGTGCAGGGTCTGCATCTGCGGGATACCCCGATTCCGTGGCTGACAAGTCCCCGATTAGCCCTCTTTAGTGTGATGGCCGTCACCGTCTGGAAAGGCTTAGGCTACTATATGGTGATCTATTTGGCGGGACTGCAGGGCGTTAGCAGTGAACTCTACGAAGCAGCCGCACTGGATGGCAGCGAGGGATGGCAACAACATTGGGATATTACATTACCCTTGATGCGCCCCTATATTTTCTTAGTGAGCATTATCTCGGCAATCTCTGCCACTAAGGTCTTTGAAGAGGTCTATGTAATGACCCAAGGCGGTCCTCTCAATAGTTCCAAAACTATTGTGTACTATATTTACGAAAACGCCTTTCAGCGTCTAGAAATTAACTATGCCTGCACGATGGGACTAGTGTTATTCCTGTTTATTCTATCTTTGTCCCTGTTAAATCTCAAGTTTGGTGGCCGCCCAGAAATGCCCCTTAATTAACCACCTGCATGCGTTGAATTAGCCATTGATCCCCACGACGGATTAAGGTGTAAAGGACACGGTAGGGATCCCTATAGGAAATGTCATTGCGCAGTTGCCCCTGTTCATAAAAATGAGCCTCTTCCTTCACTTCCGCCAACACCTCTACCCGATCGCTCCCTTGGGGACGTACTGCCTTCACTTCTAGGTTCTTCAGGGTGTACACCCAATGGCTGTCCTCGGCCTTTAATCCCTGTACCCGCGATCGCCAACGGCTCAGCTCTGGCTCCGCCAAAATCGTTGCCAGCTTGTCCATTTCAAACGCTGTCCCAAGGGCTTGGGCTTTAATTTGCTGCCAAGTACGCAGGCGATCGCGAGCCATCTCCGGCGTTAACGTTGTCGCTAATGTCGTTGGTGGTGGTGTAGGTGTTGCCACAGGTGTAGGCGTGGGTCTTAGCGGTGGCGGTGGAGAGGCGGGAGCTTCAGCAGTGGGGGTTGGCCAATAGACTTTTGCCAAGGCTCCTAATCCCACAAGCACAACCGCTGCACCTGCCCAAAACCACATCTGATGTTTTTTGCGATGACTCCTTGGAACCCTGCGCCGTTTATGGGAGCGGGGTTGGGGTGCCACTGTCTGAGTGACTGAAGAAGAGGTAGAGGCCGATGCAGAAAACCCTTGACCCAGCTCGGTGTGATACTGCCAAGGCAATGGTTGTGCTGTGAAGGAAACGGGAGATGGCACAGTCACCGCTGGTGTCATCACGTCGGAACACATAGCAGTGCCGGTGCTAGGTGGCTCAGCAGCAAGAGATTCGTCACCCAGCGCTTCTAAGTAGGTTTGGATATTGGGATCGCCAAAGTAGGCCTCCAAGGCCACGGGTGTTTCCCCTAAGTCCCGAAAGGCAGGGTAAATTTCCTCCCGTAGCCATTGCTCTGTGTGGTAGTAGAGTCCCGGCAGCAGATCGCCGGCGTCGTTGGCATGGCTGCGGATAAAGGCTAAACTCTGCTGATCTTGGGATTTATCCAGCGCTGCCAATGCCTCAGCAGGTTGTCCCAGTAGGAGTAAACAACTGGCCAGTTCAAGGTAGATGTCTTGATTGGGCAGCAGCCGCTCTAGTAAATCCTTAGCACGGCGAATATAGCTAGGTTGAAGTTCCTGCATCCCCCGCGCCACCAGTGCATGGACTGCAAGGTAGGTCGCCACTGCTGAGGGACGCCGTGATTCCCGTTCAAAAAGTTCCTGTTGCTCTGCCACAGTGAGATGGCTGCGCAGTTGCAAAATAAATTTGAGAAAATCCTCAACCCCTAGGCCAGAGTGATCCTCATGGCGCCCTTCAATACCCCCGCGATCGCTGAGCATCTGCCGCAGTAATAGAATGCCCCGCTGCCGATTGACACTATCGGATAAAGGCAGTGCCAGTAGCTCAAGAATGCGATAGGGACGCAGCCGATTGAGTTCCGTCTGAAACTGCTCTTGAAGTTCAGGAAAGAGTGTTGCCCGCTGTAGCACTCCTAAACCGGCTTCTAGATGAGAGGCAGCTGCTTCGTAGGACTGCCGCTGCCATTCTTGGCGTCCCAATTCCAGATAGGCTAAGGCAACTGTCAGGGTAATGTCGGCAACGATGGCCGAGGGCGTGTAAGGACGGTTGAGATCAAAGGTGCCTCTTTGAAGAAACTGTTCTCCTAGTTTGACCACTTCAGAGTAGTTGCCCAGTTCATAGAGGAGTAGGAGCGCTCCTGAGAATTGCTGATCACTAATTTCAAGCTGGGGAGCTGTGGCATCGGCCTCCAACTGGGCAATCAAATCATCGGAATCAATGACACGGCAGTGGCGATCGTAGGCATGGCGCTGCTCTGGTTCTCGCAAAACCGCATAGGCTTGCTCTATTAGTTCACGACGGGTAGCAACAGTGGCAGGAGAGTGCTGATGGGTGGGGAGTTGCAACAACCGATCTTGAAATGCCTGTTCAATTTGCTCCGGCGTTGCCTGAATTGGCACACCCAGCACTTGGTAATAATCGAGGGGAATGCGCACCTGAACCCAAACCTCTACAGATAAACCCGTCCATCAACGACAACACTTTGTCTTTACAACAAGGACAGGGAACCACTGCCAACGATTCCTTTGCCTTAGGCACGACATTCTATAGTGTTCCTAGGAAATAAGGAGGCATCAAGCGTTTTACAGTATCACAATTTTTGCTCATCAGGCGGAGTCGGAGGCTGTATTTAGTTTGTTCTTAACCCCGTACTTTTGCCGTAAAGCCAGAGGCCTTAAATTGCTCTAGCTGTAAAGGCGTTGGTTGGTTGTAGGGCACACTAATGCGAATCTCAAAATCGCTAATCCCCGGTGGGATGACATCAATCGTGCCGACCCGTGTGCGATTTTGCAATACTGGATTGCCATTGGCATCGTAGATACGGCCAAAGACATCTGCATCCACTACCGTTTTGCCAGATTTATTCTCTGCTTTACCGGTAATCAGGTAGCAGTTGGCCTTGAGGGTTGTCCCCCCCGAGGTGACTGAGCCCTCGCCAATTTCTGGTGGGCATTCATGGTAACTCAGGTCAAAAAGCCGCACTTGAATGGTTGCGATCGCCGGCGGCGTTGCGATACTTGACCAGCACAGTATGCTCAAAAGCAAACACACGACGCCTCGACGCAGATACCGCACAAATCGATTCGCACTCATGGTCATCGCTCAGCACACAAATACGTCCCCATTATCCCACAGTCATGAGAATCCATAGATCTACGGTGCCTAGTAGCAGCGTCAAAACGGCCAAAATAGCGTACATCCAAGGCTGAGCAAGGGGCTTAACCATGTCGGTGGGTAATCCCGTGTGGGCTTCAATGGCGCGCATCATTCGGGCGAAGCCTGCAACCCGCATGGGGAGAAGGTATCTTTGATCTCCAGAAGTTACAAGGTAATACACCAAGCCCCCTTGACTGGTGCTGCGGGGCTGAAGCCCTTGAATCTCCGACCAAGTGAGTTGCCACTGCTGCCGCAGAAAAGGCGGAACCCAACGGGGATAGGTGAGGCGGATTCCTTCAGCATCCAGTTCCACCCGTTGACTCAGTGCACCCCAGAGCAAAAGACCCCCACAGGCGATCGCCCCCCATAGGAACCAGGGTGAAACAGGGGCAGCCGTCTGCACTGCCAAAAAGGGTAGAGGAAGGGTGAGCGCCCCATAGAGAGCTATCAGTGTTCCAGAAATCAGCGGTGAGGTTTTGAAGTGCAGGGTTTCCATTATCGTTGTTATGTCAAGGATTCGTTATCCATAGAATAACCAAATGGCAAAGGCATATTCAGTTTCCTTCACCACTGGTTATGGGAATGAGTGTAATCGGCGGCGAAGGCCACCACATCTCCCGTACGGGGGCTGAGATCAAAGATCAAATGGGTTTCTCCGCCGTGAACTCAATCTTAGAAAAGCGAATGCCATAGTGCTGGTAAAGAAGGGTTTGCATCCTTTGCGTCGCTTGGAGCAGAATCTGTCCTATGGTGTCCTGGGGATCAAAGCGCAGTCGCCCACTCCCCGCACCGACTGATCTACCATCCCCATAGGAATTTGCACATCTGCAAACCCCGCCTTCTCAGCCGTAGCAATTACCTGCTGACACTGAGGGGTGAGGAGAATCTCACCCCCCAGGTCGAGAATTTACAACGTACAGCACTAGCCCTAGGGGAGGCGCAGTTGTACGGGCACTTCACTTTGAACATTGCCACTGACAATCACCTCCTGGCGATCTAGCCACCCTTTTGCCCGTTGTCCCTGAACCTGAAGACGGGGGTTGTTCTGGCGGTAAAAGACGCCCCCTTGAGCTTCAACTTCCTGTTGGGGAATCCGCCAGATCAGTTGAGCCGTGCGCAGGTGGGCATTGGGGCGCTGAATTTCCACTTGACCGCTGGCTGCCACCCGTTCTTGGGGAATCCACCAAGTGAGTCGCTGGGCACGCAGTTGCGCCTGTTGGGGTTGACTGTTGATCTGGGCATTGTCAAAAATGGCGCGGCTTTCAGCAATCAGGAAGACAGCGCGATTGGCCTGTCCTTGAATCCCTTGGCTGGGGTACTGTACCCGCAGTGGGCGATCGCTGACCAATTGCTGCTGCGGAATCAGCCAGCGCACCATTTCTCCCTCAACCCGCAGGGCAGGGTTGGGAAGTTGCACCTGGACTCCCCCTTCAAGGGTGACCACTTGATCGCTGATTGACCAGATTGCCCTTTGTGCCTGGAGCTGTTGCCCTTGGCGATCGCCCCCAACACCGATGACCGTAACCCCCCCTTGACCAATGCCTCCGACCAACAACCGATTGAGCAGCTGCTGCCACACCAAACTCTCAGTCTTGAGGCGCAGATCCTTGGCTGCTTTGGCCACCGATGTAACCTGCACAGCCTTGAGCGCCCGCAGTTCTTGGCGTTGGCTATCGGCTTCGAGGCGCTTGGCGGTAACACTGACTTGGGGATAGCGGGCCTGCAGGTTTTTCTGGGCAATGAGTACCCCGCGCTCCCCCTGCCAAACAAATTGATCAGCAACAATGGTGCCCTTTTGCCGCAAATCGGTGACCGTGGTGCGGCCTTCGATCCAAAGTTGACCCTCCCGCTGGCGTACATTCACCGCCTTGGCTTGCACCTTATAGGCGGGCTTACCCTCTGCTTTTAGCTCACCGGTAAGGTTTTGGATCTGTAACTGCCGGCGATCGTCATCGCGATAGCGTGCTCCCGCCGCTTGCAGTAACCAGAGGAGTTCCCCCTTGGCATTGGTTTGCCGCAGGGTTAAATTTTGCAGCTTTACCTCACCTGTGACTTCTGGTTCTGGTGATGGCTCCTCACTTACCCATTGATCCCCCCAACCACAACCTGTCAAGACCAGCAACAGGCAAAGGAGGAGGGCAGTTCTAGGCAGATGCATTGTTATCTAGATTCTCTACAGTCTTTGCTGAATCATCTGCAGCAGTGACCCCCTTGCTTTCAGAGGTCTCTTGCTCCCAGTGAGGGGTGACAATGGGGGGTGGTGTTAAGCTACCAGTAACAGGGCGGTAGGTGTAAGTAGAGCGGGGCGCTTTTTGGATTTCTTCACGGATGCTTTCGAGATCAATGTAGCGATCCGCAACGTTAATCAAGCTGTCACTGGTCATTGATCGCAAGCTCACCACTTCGACCCGTGCCCCGCGATAACTGACAGCATCCACTGCATAGGCCAAATCTCCATCCCCACTGACCAAGATGGCGGTGTCATAGCAGCCCACTAGCGCCATCATATCCACAGCAATCTCCACATCAAGGTTCGCTTTTTTAGAACCATCAGGCAGTTGGACGAGTTCCTTGGAGACAACGCGGTAGCCGTTGCGGCGCATCCACAGCAAAAACCCCTGCTGTTTTTCATTCGTGGGGTCAACACCAGTGTAAAAGAAGGAGCGAAAAAGACGAGAGCCTTGGGTCAAGTGGCAGAGGAGTTTTGAATAGTCAATTTCAATACCCAGTTGGAGTGCTGCATAGAATAGGTTGGATCCATCAATAAAGATGGCAACGCGCCCGCGATTTTGTAACACCTGTTCTGGGGTGTAAATGACTGAAGATGAAGGTGTAACCATGTAGAAATCATCTCAAAAAAAGTGTGTTATCGGAATATAAAGTCATACTTCTAGCGTATCGCGCTTCAAGGAGAATCGGTGACGGTGGGGGGGAGGGGAAGTTTTTGGAAAATTGGCTCTGGATTGGCCAAAGGCTGCAGGGCAGGGAGAACTCCCCACTGAGCCTGGCGATCGCTCAAAAGGTCTGGGGCAACAACGGCTGTGTTAAATTGAACAGTATAGCCCAACTGCCGATAGATTGCCTCACTCAGCTGGGGGATAATCGGCGCCAACACATAGGCCACAAGGCGCACTGACTCCAGTACCGAGTAAAGAATTTCGGCAACGGCTTCGGTTTCTCCCGCCTTGTAGCGTTTCCACGGTGCCTCCTCATCGAGGAATTTATTGCCTGCCCGCGCCAAGGTCAGAGCCTGTTGGCATACCTCATGGAAGGCCAAGTGCCGATAGCTTTGGGCATAGATTTGGCTAAGGTGCTCTGCCAGTTGCCGCAGCGGCTGCTCTTGAGGAATGGCAGTTCCTTGAACGTTGGGCACGTGCCCCCCTGTGTATTTCCACGCCATTTTCAGGGTGCGATTGAGCAAATTCCCCAAATCATTGGCCAGATCGGCATTGAGAATATTGACAAAGCGGGTCTCACTAAAATCCCCATCGCGGCCAAACTCCACCTCTTTCATAAAGTAATAGCGCACCGCATCAGCACCATACTGCGCCACCAAAGCAAAGGGATCAAGGGTGTTCCCCAGACTTTTGCCCATTTTCTGGCCATCCTTGGTCAGAAAGCCATGGACAAAGATCTGCTCCGGTAGGGGCAAGCCCGCCGACATTAACATGGCTGGCCAAGAAATCGCATGGAAGCGCAGAATATCCTTACCGATAATGTGTAGATTAATCGGCCACCACCTCTTGAGGGCATTGGCCAAGGTTGGTTCTTCATCGGGTTCTAAAAGCGCCGTGACATAGCCCAAGAGGGCATCAAACCAGACATAGAGGGTCTGCTCTGGATCCGTCGGCACAGCAAAGCCCCAAGCCAAATTCACCCGCGAAATGGAGAAGTCCTGAAGCCCCCGCTCAATAAAACTCAGTACTTCATTGCGGCGGCTGGGGGGCTGGACAAAGTTAGGGTGGGTTGCGTAGTAATCTAACAGAGCCTGCTGGTACTTCGAGAGGCGGAAGAAATAATTGCGCTCATCTCGCCATTCCACTGTCCGATTCACATGGATTGGGCAGCGCTTGCCCTCCAGTAACTCCCGCTCGTCTTTGAATTCCTCGCACTCAACACAGTACCACCCCTGCTGCTGCCCTAGGTAGATGTCGCCGTTGTCCCACAGCCGCTGAAAAAACTCGTTGACAATGGCTTGATGACGCGGACTGGTGGTGCGGCTAAAGACATCGTACTGGATCTTGAGTTGTTGCCAGAGGGATTGAAACCCAGCGGCAATCTCGTCGCAGTGGGCTTGGGGACTCACCCCCCGCTGTTGAGCAGTGCGTTCAATTTTCTGACCATGCTCATCGGTGCCAGTAATGAACCGCACTTGGTAACCCTGCAAACGGTAAAAGCGAGCCAGTACATCGGCAGCAATGGTGGTGTAGGCACTGCCAATGTGGGGAAGGGCATTGACGTAGTAGAGGGGGGTAGTCAGTGAAAAGTGCGGTGACAAGCGACGATTCTCCCTAGGGGGTCGAGCAAACGGCGTTATTTATCATAGTGCCATTGGTGACGGCCTGCGGGCGATCCCCCACCGCCAAATCCACCCAAGGACTAAAGGGGCCTTCCTGTTCCCTGCCATTGGCCGCTAAGTCACTGTGGCAAAGGTACAGGCGATCGCTCACCCGTGAGCACAAATCCACCAGTAAATGCTCCAGACGTTCTGACTCCAATTGCCACAGCCGCGCACTGGGACTTGCCGTCCCCCGACGCAAAAAGATGGGTGCCTGCCAGAGACATTGCAAGCCACCATCCTGCCAACGTGGACTCCCCGCATCCAGCCAGAAATGCCAGCGATGAGCCAGTTGGGCACTGCGATATTGAAATGTTGTTGCCAGTAAGACCCCTTGAGGTTGCCACAGGAGTGGGGTCGGATCGGCTGTCACAGTGCCCTGCCGCAGTAGGGAGATCCATTCCCGCAGTCGCTCAGCGATTGGCGTGGCTCGGTGTTCCGCTAAGTGGTCATAAACTTGCCAGTAGGTAACTATGCCCTCAAGGAGCGATCGCAAAGGTGCCAATTCACTGGCCGTTAGATTTTGGGGCCAAATGTAGCGTTGAATAGCTGCATCGAGCACATCGGTAGGGACGTGTTGGGCACTAAGACCGCCTAACCAATTACAGAACTGGCTATAGGCCTCGGTGGCGCGATAGCCAAAGCGATCCCAATGACTATAGCAGGTGGCCGGCAGCAGTTTAGGTTGTCTGGGATCGGGTTGAAAGCAGTAGTTAGCCAATAGGCCGGCGCGCACCGGATCAATGTCACGCGGCTGAAAAATCGTCAGCATTTCCGCAACGGTAGTTGCCTCTAGGCCAATCCCAATGTCCGGATAGACAAAACTTAAGAGGGTTAGCAAGGCACGCACGAAGGGAGATTGAATCAGTGGCCGTTGTTCATTCCAGATGACGAGGGGAATGCCGCGTTTTTTTAGCTCAGTGCTGAGGACATAGCGGGCAATGCTGTCTAAACCAGGGGCAAGGATGGCAATTTCTGTTGGCTGTATAATTCCCCGGTGAATAGATTTGGCAATTGTCTCAACAACCTCCTGTAATAGCTGCATCCGCGAGGTGGTTTGAATGGCCTCAATTGTGCTCGGCAGTGAGGGTTGGGGAGTTGTGAGCAGTTCCTGAATTGAAAGCCGGAGATCGGCTGTGCCAAAAATTGTGTTTCCGCAGGCGGGCAGATCAATCACCCTAGCCTGTTGTTTCAGGTTGAGAAAGGCATCGGGATCGGCACCGAGGCCAACACGTACGGCACCAATGGGCTGATGAGTCAGGGTAATTGCAATCGTCTGTTGGTGGCAAAGTTCCAGCAGATCTGCCATAACCGCTGGATAGTTGTGGGTATTGTCAGCAAAAAGACACTGAAACCGCTGTTTTAAGGAGGCTTGGTATTGGGGATGGTTCAGCAGAACATGGCCAAATAGGGCGGTGGTGATGCCGTAGGTGAGCAGGCTGTGTCCAGTACACCAAGCTTGCCATTGGTCTAGGGCGCTCGCGATCGCTCCCACCGTTGCCGAAGGAATGTCAAGCTGATGCTCATTCATCAACTGGGGCAGGTCATTAAGGCTAAGACGGGCAAACGCAGCCAATTGAAAGATATCGAGGAGGTGCCGTGTGGCGCGATTGTGGTTCTCACTGAGGGGGGCAAAGGTGTTTTTCTCTAGCCAAGGCCGCCAAAGCCGCTGTGCCCACAGCAATTCTGTTTCCGGCTTAAGATGCAAAGGGAGACGAGGAGCCACAACCTTTGCCTGCACTAGCAGCGGCCAAAAAAGTTCCACTTCATCCTGCATAAACCCCAAGAGTGTGGCAATGTAAGGCGTATGGCCACTGCCCAATTGCTGTTCAATTTCCTTCTGAATGACCCAGCGACCCTCGACTGTATCCGTCAAAAAGAGGAGCGATTTCTGCCCTAGGGTCAACGCAGCGGGCGTGCCTTGAGCTTTCTTAATCCACTGGCCAAAATGTTGAATCAATGCATAGGTTTTACCACTGCGACTACCGCCACTGATCCACTGCAACACTGGCAACCTGGCTCCAAAAGTGAATTTGCTACGATTTTATCTATCCTATCGATTTATTTCTTTTGCGGTAGCCGTTGAGAACAACAGCAATGTCCAGCAATCCCTTTGTGCGCCTCAGAGACTGGATCAAACATGCAAAATGGTGGTATCTCACAACCCCTAACCGTGCCCTCCAGGAAGCCTACGAAGCTGCACTAAAAATTCGGGAAATTGAAATAGAACACTTTGACGGTCAACCCATTAGCCCCCTCAATTTGCCCGTGGGAGAAGTCTCCAGTTATTTTGAGGTAGAGCTAAAACGACTGCTGAAAACTATTCGCATGCGAATGACAGAGTTCCGCGCCAGTCGGCAAATTCTGCCCCTTGCGCCCCCCCAGCGTCTGCCAACTCCTCCAGCTAGCAGTGTTAATAATGCTGTGGAAACCTATTCAGTGACCAGCCCCCCTGAGGAACCCAGCGTCTATGAAAAGCTGCGCGTCATTGACGCCACCCTCAACCGTTATAAACGGCAGCGAGAAAAGGAACTCAATGCCCTTGCCCGTCCTAGTCTCAGTCGTCAAGACCCTCAACAACGCCAGCAGGCGGCAGCCCTAGACAAAATTGAAGAAAGTTCTCTGTATTTATCGGAATATATTAGTGATGATCTCACCACTGCTTCTAAACTTGACAGTAGCAGCTTTATTCCTCGCTCTATTTTGCGCACTGCCGATCGCTTTCGTCGTGAGCTAAACTCTGATGAAGCCACTGAAGCTGAAGTTGTTCGTGATTTTCGCACCTCTAAACTGCGCACCCGTCTTGCCGTTCGCTTCATGCTGCTGCTAGTGATTTTGCCCCTGCTGACGCAGCAAATTTCCAAAGCACTGATTGTTAGTCCTCTGGTAAACCACTTTAAGGCTGTGGGTCAGATTGAACGGATCATTAACTCTCAACTGGAGGACAATATTCTGGATGAACTGGCTCGCTTTGAAAACAAAATTCGCTTTGAAAGTCTGGTGAGTAATGTGCCGGTTTCTTCAGAGGAAATTCAAGCTCGCATCCGCGAAAAGGCGATTGAGCTATCCACAGAATATCAAAAGGAACTGATTGAACCGCTGAAAAATATCCTCTCCGATACACTGGGATTTGCTGTCTTTTTGACGCTGATCTTTACGGGTCAACGACAACTGGCAATTGTCAAAGCTTTTTTGGATGAGGTGGTCTATGGCCTTAGCGATAGTGCTAAAGCCTTTATCATTATCTTATTTACCGATGTGTTTGTGGGATTCCACTCCCCCCACGGTTGGGAGGTGCTTGTCAATAATGCCCTAGAGCACTTTGGATTTCCTCGCAATGAGGATTTCATCAATATGTTTATTGCCACGTTTCCGGTGATGTTGGATACGGTGTTTAAGTATTGGATTTTCCGTTATCTCAACCAGATTTCCCCATCGGCAGTGGCTACCTACAAAAACATGAATGAATAGTTAGGCATGGTGGACGGGTTGCAGAATGGGACAGATGGTTCCCCCTGAGGGGTAACTGGGCGATCGCCAGCCCGATAGGAGGCCTTGCAATTCCTGTTTAAGGATGTGTAACTGCTGAATTTGTGCCTCAATGGCGGCCAATTTTTCCTCTAGCTTTTCCTTGATATGGTCACAGGGAATCTCACCGCGATCGTACACCTCAAGAAAGGCTTTGATGTCGCTCAGGGTAAGACCAAGGGACTGGGCACGTTTAATAAAACTAAGGCGTGCAAAGACATCCTCAGCAAAAAGGCGGTAACCACCACTGGTTCTGCCAACGGTCTTCAACAGTCCCAATTCCTCGTAGTAGCGAATGGTCTTAACGGGAAGGCCACTACTGTGGGCAACAGTACCAATCAGATAGGCGGCTACATTCATAGCAGTTCTCCTAAGATCAGCGAGAAAGCAATTTTAGAGAGGAGCAGTTTCTACTGTAAACGCAACTAGCGATTTATTGCTTCGCAATTAAATCGTAGTTTCTGAATCCTGTTACCAGAGAGGAAGGCGGCGCTCTCGCCTACTGCCAAGAACGTTTGCCTTTGCAGCACCCCAAGTCATTTCTGCCTGTGGGTTTCGGGTTGAAATGGTTCAGGCCAACTTTTGGCCTGTTCCCTACATTTACAAATCGGGTGATGCTAAGACTTGCAGGTTCAAAGCCCCTGCGGTGCGCAGTTGTACCTTTGTCCCCAGACGCCCAGAGTTCTTGTCTAGTGGGCAATAGTGCCGTCCTTGGCTGGAAAAAATACCCCGTCCGCTGCTAACTAGCGATTCCCAGACGAAGGCTGTAGCCTGCTTCTGGGAATATGACGCTTCGCGTTCATTCATAGGATGCGCGGCGGCACTGCTCAATTTTTTGCCACTGGGAGGCCAGATTACCACTTTCAAAAATTCAGCAATCTGCGCTATAATCATTGAGCTAAGCGGATGTGGCGGAATTGGTATACGCGCACGTTTGAGGGGCGTGTGGCTTTGCCTTGCGAGTTCGAGTCTCGCCATCCGCATCTTTGCTATGGGTAAATAAAGAAGGCGATAGGTGATCATCAGCAGCACACCCTCTAGCCAATTCGTACGCCCATCACTGCTCAGGAAGTTGGTGATGGCAACCGCAGCACAACGGCCAACAGTTCAAAGGGATTAAAGCGCGGAATTGGAAATCCAAGCCGCAAGGGGAATAATGGCGAGGCCACTGAGGATAAAGCTCACCATTGGTGGCATTTTGACGATAAAGTTAAGGAGGGCAAGGGGCACAAAAATCAGTAAGCCCAGCAGAATTTTTTCCTGTGTTGTTATGGATCGATACCCTTGAGCGAATCATCAATTGACTGTCTCCACCTCTCGGGAATTCGCTACTACAGCTATACGGGCGCCCTCCCGGAGGAACAAATTCTTGGCCAGTGTTTTGAGATTGACATTAAGCTTTGGTTTGATATGGCACAGGCGGCGGCCAGCGATCGCCTTGAAGACACCCTTGACTATCGTCCCCTGTTGCAGGCAATTGAGCAGCTCATGCGGCAACAGCGCTTTCAGTTACTCGAGACTCTTGCGGCAGCGATTATGAACCTGTGCCTTGCCCCGCCCCAAGTGCAGCGGGCAGCGGTACGCGTAACAAAACTTGCCCCGCCAGTGCCCAACATTACAGGTCAAATTAGTGTTGAAATGGTACGCCCC
>NZ_JARJMS020000003.1:0-26481 GCF_029335995.1 Thermosynechococcus sp. Uc | reverse complement strand
TTGCTGGTGGCAGTATTGCCGTTGCCCAGCTATGACTACTTCTGGGTGATCGGTGGGCACAGCCTGCTGGCTGAGTTGGCAGTGGAGTGTGAGGTACTCGCCAATACGAACTAAAAATTGCTGTTCCTCTATGTCTCCCTGTGGCCGAATGAAAATGCAAAAAGGCGAGAAAATATGTCCCCAGGGGGGCAACTCCCGCGGTTGACTAAAGGTGAGCTTCGGCAAAGCACTTAAGGCCGATGTGTAGGCAGCGGGCAACTGACCCGTCACAGGGGAGAGGTCAACAATTGCGGCGCTAATTTGTCCTCGGCCACCCACGAGATCACAACCAAACATTGGCAGATCGTAGTGCGGCTCTGGAAACATGACGCAGTGCAAAATATCTAGGCTCTCACCCACCCGTGCCAGTTCTAAGTGAAGTTTACGAAAGGGCGACGCTTGGTAGCAGTGGTTCTCAATTGTTAGCCGCTCCCCCTCTAGTTTGCCCTCCACATAACCGAGATCCTCAGGCAGGGCGTAGGGGGTTAAGGGCAAACTCGTCTGCCAAATCTGCTCAATGCGATCGGCAAGCCGTTGAATCAAAGGATGCTGGTGTTGACGCAAAGACATAACCTTGATCTTACCCTAACTCTAGGGCGCTTGCGAGGGGGCGATCGCCCCCGCTAAACTAACCAAGAGTCTAACAGCCGAGGAATCATGCAAACTCAATTTGCCGCTGTCATTGACCCAAAACAACTGCAACAGGCAATTCACGCAAGCCAAAAGTTTTTATTCTCCCAGCAATATACCGAGGGCTACTGGTGGGCAGAATTGGAGTCCAATGTGACCATGACCGCAGAGGTCATCCTGCTCCATAAAATTTGGGGAACAGAGCAGCGGTTGCCCTTGGCCAAAGCCGAACAGTATTTGCGCAACCAGCAGCGGGATCACGGCGGTTGGGAGCTGTTTTACGGCGATGGCGGCGATCTCAGCACCAGTGTTGAGGCCTACATGGGGCTGCGGCTTTTGGGTGTTCCCGAAGATGATCCGGCCTTGGTCAAAGCACGACAATTTATCCTCGCCCGCGGCGGCATTAGCAAAACCCGTATCTTTACGAAACTACACCTTGCGCTGATTGGCTGCTACGACTGGCGGGGAATCCCCTCCCTGCCCCCTTGGATCATGCTCTTGCCCGAGGGCAGTCCCTTCACCATTTATGAAATGTCCAGTTGGGCGCGCAGTAGCACCGTGCCGCTGTTAATTGTCATGGATCGCAAGCCCGTTTATGGGATGAACCCACCCCTTACCCTCGATGAACTCTATGCCGAAGGACGGGCAAACGTGGTCTGGGAGCTGCCTCGTCAGGGAGATTGGAGGGATGTCTTTATTGGTCTCGATGGCGCCTTCAAACTCTTTGAAGCCTTGAACATTAATCCTTTCAGGGAACAGGGGCTAAAGGCGGCCGAAGAGTGGGTGTTAGAGCATCAAGAAGCCAGTGGCGACTGGGGCGGCATTATTCCAGCCATGCTCAACTCCCTTTTGGCCCTGCGTGCCCTTGGCTATGCTGTTGATGACCCCATTGTACAGCGGGGAATGGCAGCCGTGGATCGCTTTGCCATTGAAACAGAAGCTGAGTATCGCGTGCAGCCCTGCGTTTCCCCGGTTTGGGATACGGCTTTGGTGATGCGAGCCATGGTGGATTCAGGTGTTGCTCCCGATCATCCCGCCCTTGTCAAAGCCGGCGAATGGCTGCTCTCCAAGCAAATCCTTGACTATGGGGACTGGCATGTAAAAAACAAAAAAGGTCAGCCGGGGGGATGGGCCTTTGAATTTGAGAATCGCTTCTACCCCGATGTGGATGATACAGCAGTGGTGGTGATGGCACTTCATGCCGTGACCTTACCTGATGAAAATCTAAAACGGCGCGCCATTGAGCGGGCAGTTGCTTGGATTGCCTCAATGCAGTGTCGGCCGGGGGGTTGGGCAGCCTTTGATGTGGACAATGACCAAGATTGGCTCAATGCCATTCCCTATGGCGATCTCAAGGCAATGATTGACCCGAATACTGCCGATGTGACGGCGCGGGTGCTGGAGATGGTGGGGCGCTGTCAGTTGAGCTTCGAGAGTGGTGCTCTTGATCGTGCCCTTGCTTATTTGCGCAATGAGCAGGAACCGGAGGGCTGTTGGTTTGGCCGCTGGGGGGTGAACTATCTTTATGGCACCAGTGGTGTTCTAGCTGCCCTTTCCCTTGTGGCTCCTCGCTACGATCGCTGGCGCATTCGCCGTGCCGCTGAGTGGCTGGTGCGGTGTCAAAATACCGATGGGGGTTGGGGTGAAACCTGCTGGAGCTACAATGATCCTTCCCTCAAGGGCAAAGGAGAGAGCACTGCCTCCCAAACGGCGTGGGCACTCATTGGCCTGTTAGCCGCTGGGGATGCCACGGGGGACTATGCCACAGAAGCCATTGAAAAAGGTGTAGCTTACCTGCTGCAAACGCAGCGTCCGGATGGCACATGGCACGAGGATTACTTCACCGGCACGGGCTTTCCCTGTCACTTTTACTTGAAGTACCACTACTACCAGCAGCACTTTCCCCTTACAGCCTTGGGACGCTATGCCCGCTGGCGTAACCTGTTGGCCGGTTAGGCGAGATTAGAACGAGCGCAGTTGTTGCTGATAGGCTAAGGTATCCGTGCCACACAGGGGTTGGGGGGTGACTACACATTCATTGCTGAAACCAGAGCGGATTAAATTTTCGGCAATTAACTGGCGATCGCGGGGAGCGGGATGGGTACTCAATATTGTTGGCGGTACCCCTCCCTCCCGTTGCAGTTTCTGGAGAAACGTCACCATGGCTCGTGGATCATAGTTACTGCGAGCTAGCAGCCCCAGTCCATAGCGATCGGCCTCTAGCTCCTGCTCTCGACTGCGGGGGCGTCGAAAGGCTAGTTCCATGGCTATTTGGAGTCCGCGATCTCGATCCAAACCTGCGGCAGTCATTAAGCCTTGGGCGATCGCCATCTGTTGTAATTGGCGAATTACATGCCGCTGGTCAATATGGCCAATTTCGTGGGCAATGACACTGGCCAGTTCTGCCTCATTTTCCGCCCGCAGCATCAGTCCTGTAGTGACATAGACAAAGCCCCCCATCGTCGCATAGGCATTCACTTGGCGGTCTTGGATGATGTGAAATTGGTAGGGAAGCCCGCGGCGTTCGCCAACACTCACCAAGCGGGCGCCGATACTACTCACATAGTTTTGAGCCGCAGGATTCTGCACAAGGCGCATCCCTTGACGGAGCATCTGCTCATGAATCTGTTGCCCCAAAGCCACCTCTTGGCGGGGTGAGATATTCGATAGTTGGATGACCTGAATTCCCTGCAACAACAGCCGCTGCCAGAGATTTTGTGCCTGTGCGGCAACGGGATGGAAGGCGATCGCCGCCCCACAGACTAAGCTAACTAAAAGGAGAAACCAACGTTGTTTTTTTAGGGCTAGCATTTTCCTGAATATCCTCCCACAAGCTAGAGTTGGGGGATTTGTGTTACTGGTTCAGTGACGCCACCTACAGTCTCAAGTTGCCCCGCCACCGCAAAGGTAGCTGTTTCCTTAGTCGTTTTCGCGTTTGAGGCAGTTCCCCAGTGTCTTTGGATCCTACTTTTAACAGATGCTCGCTATCTACCAGTCTGCATACACAATGACATTCTCCTGTGCTATTGCACACTGACCCCGCTAACTGCTTGGGTTTTACGTTGGCGCTAGACCTCAAGATTTATAATACGGCTAATTGTATCACAAAGAATTACATCGTGGCCAAAGGTGTTGAACGACCGTTTGAAGGGGGACAAAAAAGAAAATTTCTGGATGAATGATGTGAAGTAAAAAAGCAAAGAGAAAGTTTTTAGTGGGCAGCAAAAACAATATGAAAAGCGATGGGCAATTGCGAATTTATGGAAATTCTTAAAAATGTACTGAATGTACTGATCTTTAGACCAAAGGTGTCACTAGAAATGAGTGGGCAGTGCTCGGGGGTACATTGGCGCTTTGACTGGCAGCCAGAGCTACGTGTTAAAATACTAGCTCTTGTTACAAAATTCAATGCTTCTGCGTTGAGACCTATTCTCATTAGATAGATTGAATAGAAAGGTCTTGACCACAATTCTCGAGCCGACTAAGCTGCCCTTATAGTGAAGTCCCCTTGTGGAGTCTCCTAATGGGTATTCAAGTTATTGCCACCACTCCCTTCCAGGATCAAAAACCCGGCACCTCTGGGTTACGTAAGGCGGTATCTGTTTTCCAGCAGCCCCACTATCTTGAAAACTTTATTCAAGCAATTTTTGACACCATTGAGGCACCACAGGGGCAAACCCTTGTCCTAGGAGGTGATGGCCGCTACTTCAATGCTGAAGCGATTCAAGTCATTCTCAAGATGGCGGCTGCCCAGGGCTTTGCACGGGTCAAGGTGGGGCAAAATGGGATTCTGTCAACGCCCGCAGCTTCCTGTGTCATCCGCAAGTATGGTGCCATTGGCGGCATTATTCTCTCGGCCAGCCATAATCCGGCTGGTCCCCAAGGAGATTTTGGCGTCAAATTCAACATTGCCAACGGGGGGCCAGCGCCAGAAAAGGTCACCAATGCCATCTATGAGCGCAGCCTCACCCTCACCAGCTACAACATCTACACCGCACCTGATGTCAACCTGCACACCCTTGGCGAGTTTCCCTTGGGTGAAATGATTGTTGAAGTCATTGACCCTGTGGCTGATTATCAAGCGCTGTTGGAAACCCTGTTTGACTTTGATCGCATTGCCGAGACAATTCGTACTGGGAAACTGCGCCTAGTCTTTGATGCCATGCACGCCGTTACAGGACCTTACGCCCACCAGATTCTTGAGAAACGCTTGGGGGCGCCTGCGGGCACGGTGCAAAATGGTGTGCCACTGCCGGATTTTGGCGGCGGGCATCCGGACCCCAACTTGGTCTATGCCCGTCACCTAGTGCAACAACTCTTTGGTGAGCATCCCCCCGATTTTGGAGCCGCCTCCGATGGCGATGGCGATCGCAACATGATTTTGGGGGCAAACTGTTTTGTTACCCCCAGCGACAGCCTGGCCATTCTGGCCGCCAACGCCAAATTAGTTCCTGGCTACAGAGATGGATTGACCGGCATTGCCCGTTCAATGCCCACCAGTCAAGCGGCTGATCGCGTGGCTGCCCAACTGGGAATTGACTGCTACGAAACCCCCACCGGCTGGAAGTTCTTTGGCAATCTGCTGGATGCCGGTAAAGTCACCCTCTGTGGTGAGGAAAGTTTTGGCACTGGCTCCAACCATGTGCGCGAGAAAGATGGCCTCTGGGCTGTACTCTTTTGGTTGAATATCTTGGCGGTGCGCCAAACCTCTGTAGCTGAGATTGTCAAAGCCCACTGGCAAACCTATGGCCGCAACTACTACTCCCGCCATGACTACGAAGGCATTGAGAGCGATCGCGCCTACACCCTGATAAACCAACTAGAGCAAAAACTTCCCAGCTTAGTGGGTCAGACCTTTGGCCGCTATCGCGTTGCCACTGCCGATAACTTTAGCTACACCGATCCAGTGGATCACAGCGTCAGCCACAATCAAGGAATTCGGCTCATTTTTGAAGATGGCAGTCGCATTGTCTATCGTCTATCGGGAACGGGAACTCAAGGGGCAACGCTGCGAGTCTACTTGGAGCGGTTTGAACCCAATCCTGCCCAGCAACACCTCGATGCCCAAGTGGCTCTGGCTGACCTAATTCAACTGGCCAAGGAAGTGGCGAATATCCAAGGGCTAACAGGTCGCGATCGCCCCACCGTCATCACCTAATTGCCATGAAAATTCTCCACTTGTCCGATATTCACCTAGGCAGTGGCCTCAGTCATGGTCACATTAACCCCGCCACCGGCTTAAATACCCGCCTTGAGGATTTTATTGCCGCCTTGGCTGCCTGCATTGACCGCGCCCTCAGTGAACCAGTGGATCTAGTGCTCTTTGGCGGCGATGCCTTTCCCGACGCAACGCCACCCCCCCTAGTCCACGAAGCTTTTGCCAAGCAATTTCGCCGCTTGGCAGATGCCCACATTCCCACTGTGTTGCTGGTGGGCAACCACGATCAGCACGCCCAAGGACAGGGGGGTGCAAGCCTCAGTCTCTATCGCACCCTTGGGGTGCCGGGCTTTATCGTGGGCGATCGCTTGACCACCCACCGCCTTGAAACTCCGCGGGGCAGTGTGCAAGTTATTACTCTCCCTTGGTTAACCCGCTCCACCCTCCTCACGCGGCCGGAAACCAGTGGCCTTTCCCTTGCCGAAGTGCATCAACTGCTCCTTGAGCGGCTACGCCTCGCCCTTGAGGGGGAAATTCGTCAACTCGATCCTGCCTTGCCTACTGTCTTACTTGCCCATGCCATGGTGGACACGGCTCAGTACGGCTCTGAACGCTATTTAAGTGCTGGCAAAGGTTTTACAATTCCCCTGAGTTTTTTGGCGCGCCCCTGCTTTGACTACGTTGCCCTTGGTCATGTCCATCGCTATCAAGTCCTGTGTCAGGAGCCGCCGGTGGTCTATCCCGGTAGCATCGAGCGGGTGGATTTTGGCGAAGAGGGAGAAGAGAAGGGCTACGTCTTGGTTCACTTAGCAAAGGGCAAAACCCAATTTCAGTTTTGTCCCCTTCCCACCCGTCCCTTTCGCACAATTCGCGTGGATCTCACCGCCGGGGAAACCGATCCCCAAGCCGCACTACTAGGGGCGATCGCCAGCGGGGACATCAGCGGAGCCGTAGTGCGGCTCATGTATCAACTGCGCCCCGATCAAATTCCCCTGATCAACCTGCATGAACTGCAAAAAGCTCTTGAAAGCGCCCACAGTGTCAGCCTTCTGCCCCAACTCGTCAATAGTCAGCCCATTGCTCGACTGCCAGACGTTGCCCTCGAACAGTGCCTTGACCCTGGCCATGCCCTGCAACTGTATTTGGATCATCGCCCTGACCTTGAACCCCTGCGGCAGGATCTGCTAATGGCACTCCAAACCCTTGATGGCCATCTTGAGCAAGGGAGTCAAGGCACTCCAGAGATACCGCGATCGCCCGAACCTGTGATTCAGCAACTGGAATTGCTCTCCTAACTTGAGATTTTCTCGGGTGGAATGGGTGTGAACCTCACGGGAACGAGAATTCTGCATGTTGCACCAAGAAAGCGGGAAAGCTCTACTGAGAATCTGAGGAAGAAAGGGCAAGAGGGTGCACTGCTGCAAACTTGTTCCTTGAACTTATTGACATTTTTTCTCATTTGCCTTAGGCTGAGTTCTAGTGTTCTCCTCTCTGAGGAATCGGCAGGCGGGGTCAGTCATTGCGACGACCCCTTTTTTTAGCGCTGCTCTTGCCAAGAATCACTTCACTTAACCCACATCAGGAGAGTAGGCTATTGCTAAAAGTTTGCAATCTTTTGGGAGGGAATATAGCGGCTACATTACCACAGCACGGTATAGGCTGCCATCCAGTCAGCCTCTTTTTGGCTGTTAAGGCTAGCAGCGATGGGATCACCGTCGTTGTCAGATAGGGATTCAGGGGCTGGTGCAATTCATCAAGGGCAGCCAAGCCATAGTAGAAGCTGAGAATATCATCAGTTTCCTGTGCCTTCTCCACCGGCGATCGCAGGGTCTTCAACCCAAGGGGATGCTCAGGGGCAACTTGGTGTAGCCCGCGCACAGTCATCATCAGCGCGTCCAGATCATAGACCCGCTGCTCAAAATAAGAGGAGTCACGAAAAATCCCTAGGACACTACGGATGGCTTCCCCGACTCGCTCCACGCTATCAACAGCCAAAGTCACAGGGGAAGGATGATCCCTATCACAACCCAAGAGTGTTTTCTGTGGCAGACTACGATCAAGATTTGCGATATGCTCATGTTTAACCCACTCACCATTCGGTTTTGGGGCGTCCGCGGCAGTATTCCCTGTCCAGGTTCCCATACTGTCCGCTATGGCGGCAATACCCCCTGCGTAGAAATTCAGGCCAACGGTCAACGTGTGATTTTTGATGGGGGCACGGGTCTGCGGGTTTTAGGAGAGCACTTGATGGGTCAACAACCCGTGGCGGCACATTTATTTTTTACCCATACCCATTGGGATCACATTCAGGGGTTTCCCTTCTTTCAACCCGCCTTTGTACCGGGGAATCAGTTCCATATCTACGCAGTGCCGGGAAAAAATGGTCAAGGGATTGAACGACGGCTGAATGATCAAATGCTCCACCCCAACTTTCCTGTCCCATTGCAGATTATGGGAGGGGATTTGCGCTTTTATGACTTGGAGGCCGGTGAGCAGGTGCACCTAGGCGGCGGTGTGGTGGTGAGTAATGAAGCCCTGAATCATCCGGGCGGGGGGGTAGGCTATCGCGTCAGTTGGCAGGGCATTCATGTAGCTTATATTACAGACACAGAACATTTACCCGATCAATTGCATCCGGGAGCTTTTGCCTTGGCCGATCGCGCCGATGTAATGATTTACGATGCCACCTATACCGATGAAGAATACCATCACCCACAGCAGAGCAAGGTGGGGTGGGGACATTCCACATGGCAAGAGGCGGTTAAGCTTGCCCAAGCCGCCCAAGTTAAACAACTAATTTTGTTTCACCACGACCCTAGCCACGACGATGACTTTCTAGATCACATTGGCGAGTTGGCACGGGCACAATTTCCACACACACTGCTTGCTCGGGAGGGTCTCATTATTTCTGTCTATCCAAATGTGATACACTTCCCAGCAACGCCTCAAGCAAGTTAACGCCTGTGTTGCCTGTTGTTCTTTTACCGGGATATTTGGCGGCGGCTCCTGACTACTACCCACTGCGGGATTATCTGCGGCAGCTGGGGTTTGTGGCGGAGGTGGTGCCCCTCAGGGTACGCTCGTGGTTTCCCACGTTGGGGGGGCGATCAGTAGCGCCAATTTTACGGGCTTTGGATACCACTATTCAAAATATCCTCAATGAAACAGGGGCATCTTCTGTGCATCTCATTGGCCATTCGGCAGGGGGCTGGATCAGCCGCATTTACTTAGGGGATCAGCCCTATGATGGCCAAGTTTGGGCGGGTCACCAATGGGTGCACACACTGATCACCCTAGGTACTCCCCATTGGAGTCAGGAGCGTTGGACACGCCGCAATCTCGACTTTGTTAACACCACGTACCCCGGTGCCTATTATGGGCAAGTTCGCTATGTGTGTCTGGCGGGCAAGGCAATCTATGGTACACCGCATGGGTCATTTGCCAATTGGTTTACCTATCAAAGCTATAAACTCACCTGTGGCGAGGGTGCCTGTTGGGGTGATGGGGTAACACCAGTGGTCGCAGCCCACCTCGAGGGGGCAGAGAATCTTGTTTATGAAGATGTGCTCCATGCGCCGCGCAGCCGCTTACGCGATCGCCCCTATGCCCCGTGGTATGGTTCCCCAGCAATTGTTGCCATGTGGCAGCAGTATTTGCAGGCGAGCTAGAGGGCACACCGCTCAAGTTGCCAGCGGTAAACAGGCAGTCCTTTGCGGAGGACGCATTTTTCCCGTTCTGTTGCGACAGGCCAAGGACTCTGGGGCAACCAATCGGTGCAGGTTGAGCGAAAGGCGGCATGGGCACGAAACTGCTGCACCATGGATTCTGCCACCTCAAGGACATCCGACTGTAGGACAACCCGCCCACCAGCGGGCAAAAGGGCGGCAAGGGTAGCCACCAGTTCTGGAGTGACGACGCGGCGTTTATGGTGGCGGCGCTTAAACCACGGATCTGGAAATTGGATTGTAACGGTATGGAGGGGAAGTCCACCGAGGATTTTGCCCAAGTGAACATTGGCATTGCCCCAGAGGTAGTGGAGGTTCTGGAGTTGCTGGCGATCGCGCCGCTCATTGGCCGCTACCACCAAGGGATGGCGAATTTCAAGACCAAGAAAATTTTGCTCTGGGTACAGTGCTGCCATTTCCAGTAAAAACGTCCCCTTGGCACAGCCAATATCTAGATGCAGGGGCTGTGAGGGTTGCTTGTAAATCGTTGACCAATCGGGAACAGCAATATCTTGCCGGAATTTGTGACTTAAAGGGTTAACGTGTTGTCGCACCCGTACTGCCATGGCGCGATCGCTCATCCAAAACTCCTTCACCTACTGCCGCTATAGCGTAGCGTAGATCACTGCGCAGTTAGAAAAAACTGCCCTCAAAAGCTGAGGACAGCAAAAACCACCTAGGGCAATGGCATCGTCCAGCCGTGGTACGACCCCAAATTTGTGACGGGCGAGTTACTCTTTCAAGAAACCGCTGTAGGCCTCCATGCCATGTTCGCCAATATCCAAGCCTCTGAGTTCCTCTTCTGCGGAAACACGAATACCAAGGGTTTGCTTCAGAGCTAACCAGAAAATACTCGTCATCAACACGGTAAAGCCACCAATACTCAAGATGCCAAGGATTTGAGCAATCAACTGAGTCACCCCATGGCCGGTTAGTAGGCCTAACTCTTTGTCAAACAAGCCAACGGCTAAAGTGCCCCAAGTGCCGCACACTAAGTGAACCGAGGTGGCACCCACAGGGTCATCAATTTTAATGCGGTCAAAGAAGAGGACGGCATAGACCACAATCACACCGCCAATAGCACCGATGAGGACAGCACTCCAGTAGGACACACCGGCACAAGATGCTGTAATGGACACTAAACCCGCCAGAACGCCGTTGATAATCATGGAGAGATCAGGCTTACCAAGGACTAGCCAAGCTGTCATTGTTGCTGCAAGACCACCTGCTGCCGCCGCCAAGTTGGTTGTTACCGCAATGTAGGGCACAGTTTCATTGGCAGCCAATTCAGAACCGGGGTTGAAACCAAACCAACCAATCCAAAGAATTAAACAGCCAAGCATGGCGAAGCCCATGTTGTGCCCTGGTAGGGCTTGGGGAGTCCCGTCGGCCGCATATTTGCCAAGCCGAGGTCCTAGGAAAGCAGCCCCCATGAGAGCCGCCCAACCGCCCACTGCATGCACTACGGTTGAACCAGCAAAATCGCTGAAGGCAACATCTTCACCAAGGAAACCAATGCGGCTCAGAAGGCCACCACCCCAAACCCAGTGCCCCGTAATTGGGTAGGAGATGCCAGTGAGCAGGAGGCTAAAAATTAAAAAGTCCACAAACTTAATCCGCTCGGCTACTGCGCCGGAAACAATGGTTGCTGCAGTTCCGGCAAAGGCTGCTTGAAAGAGAAAGGCGACGGGGATGGCTAACCCCTTGGGAAATGGCTCTAAACCGTAGGTTTCGGGGTTTTCACTGCTGAGAAAAAAGCCGCCCCAGCCAATAAAGGCATTGCCCTCAGTGCCAAACATCAAGGAGAACCCGATTGCCCAATAGGCAAGGGTGGCCAAGGCAAAAACAATCAGGTTTTTAGAAAGGATATTGACAGCATTTTTTTGGCGGCAGAAGCCGGTTTCCAACATGCCGAAGCCAGCGTTCATGAAAATCACCAGAATTGCAGCAATCAATACCCAGATGGTATTGAGTACCCCTTGAACGTCTTCAGGGGTGAGGGGCTGATCCTGTGCTTGAGCAGCAACTCCCCAAACGGCAACAATAATAAGAGCTAGGGGAATACAGGCGACAACGGCTGGCGATCGCCAGCAGAAATTGGGTCGCCAGTCGAGGTTCAATAATGGGCGCTTTTGCCGTTTAGCCCGTTTCAGTTTTAACTTGGACATCGCTTTATTCTCAACGGTTATGGAGTAGAGTTACGCATGAGTTCAGCGGAGGAGAAATCGCAGTTGCGGCACTCTCGCGCCAGAAAGTCATCTGGCTGCTGTTTGGCTTAAGCTCAGCGAAGTATTGACCCGCAATTAACTTTTGATTGCACCAGTTCTCAAATGGGAAAATCTGTATCGCGCTATACATTTACCTTGGCGACCAAAACCGCCTATCCTAAAAAAGGCAAGTAGCATCAAGTTTGCGGGTAACGTTCCTGATAGGTGTGAATGGATACAATCTGGGAGTTGGATTTTTATTCCCGTCCCCTTGTGGATGAAAACAACAAAAAAATCTGGGAATTACTGATTTGCGATCGCCAGCAACACTTTCAGTTCAGCAAAACTTGTGCCGGAGCTGAAGCCAATGCTCGCTGGTTAACGGCTGCTCTTGAGGAAGCCATGGATCAATGGCGACAGCAATTGGGACTTGCAGATGGTGTTCAGCCGGAGCGGGTGCGTTTTTTCCGCCGCGCCATGGCCAGCATCATCACGCGGGGAGGAGAAGCAGCAGGCTTAGTCATGGTGCCCAGTCGGCGCACGTTTGCCCTTTACAATTGGTTGCGCGATCGCGCCTTGAACCTCTATCCAACTTTGGCCAACTACCAAGCCGATCTGGCAACGCCTCCCCAGTTGATCCCCCCGGCACCGCAACCTTTACCACCAGCCCTGCGGGGCGATCGCTGGCAATTTAGCGGCCTTGCCCTTAGGGAGATGAAAACTGCTGCTGAATGGGAACTGCCCTTTGGCGAGGTACCCCCACTGCCCTTTTTGACCCTCAGCGAGGATACCCTGCTACCGGGATTAATCATCTATTCACAGCGGGCACTGCCCTTGGCGGGTTGGCTCTCTGGCCTAGAGCCAGCCTATCTCAGTTTTGAGGAGAAACCCCAGCCCTTGTTGGTGTTGGAAACGGGAGCCAGCGATCGCTGGGTGCTCATTAGTGGTCGCAATCCCCAGATTCAAAAGGAACTTGCTACCTTTAGGGACGCCTGTACCCAAAACCAAGGACTGCACTTTATCGCCGTGAAGGAACGCCCTGAACAGGAGGCACTGCAGGGCTTTTGGTTGTTGCAGCAACCTCCAGAAGTTTAGCTCACCCTCTACGCGCAGCGTGAAGATCGGGAGTATGTCACACTAGAGCAGTTTCTCTAAACCATAGATCAAGCGTTTGAGTTGTGTGACTTTGCGAATGGCCAGCAGTACCCCCGGCATATAGCACTGGCGATCGCTGGTGTCATGGCGGAGGGTGTAAATTTGCCCTGGTGCACCAAAAATCACCTCTTGATGGGCAATCAGTCCCGGCAGGCGGACACTATGAATGCGAATTTCGGCGTCAGCACATGCCCCCCGCGCTCCCCTAAGATGTTCGGACTCCTGAACTTGGGGCGGGTTAAAGGTTTTGCCCAATCCTGCTAAGCGTTGGGCGGTTTGAATAGCCGTACCGCTGGGCGCATCCGCCTTTTGGTTGTGGTGCAGTTCAATGATCTCCACATGGTCAAAGTACTGGCTCGCTCGAATGGCCGCCTCTTGGAGGAGCACCATGCCAATTGAGAAGTTCGGAGCAATGACTGCCCCCATACTGGCCTTGTCGGTAAACTCCGCTAGTTCTTCAATTTGCTCTGGACTCAAGCCCGTTGTCCCCACCACAGGATACACCCCGTAGGCGATTGCCGTGCGCACATTCTCGTACACTGCCTGGGGATGGGTAAAATCCACCATCACCACCGCTTGTTTCTCTTGGGCGGCTGCTAGACACACCTCCTGTAAGCTGCCACTAATGGGAATGGCAAAGGTTCCTAACCCCAGTGCTGCACCAATATCTTCCCCCACCTGCTTGCGATCCACCGCCGCATAGAGGCTCATATCGCTTGCTTGGGAAACCGCCTTAACCACTTCACGCCCCATTTTGCCCAAAGCACCAACAACAATCACAGGGATGGGTGTACTCATGCAAAACTCCGAGAGAAACCACAGGCTAGAATAGCGCGATCGCTTGGCGATACAATAAGCCAATGTTGACTACTTTGTTGAGTGTTTTGCCCTCAAAGGACGATGCTAGTTTTTTCTTTTCCTGAGTTAGTTGAGCACTGTCAAACGTGGACCCCGAAGCGGCCGGGCTATGCTGTCTGTCCTTTGGATCACCACAACCCTGAACTTGCCTCTAGTCTCTATCGCATTGACCCCGGTCAGGCTAATTATCCCCACTACCACCACCGTGGTGATGATGTTTTCCTCATTGTGGCGGGTGTGGGCGAACTGATTACCTGCCCAATGACACCGCCGGCTAATTCGGTAGCAGCAGCAGCGCTAACGCGTACCCCTGTGGAAACTGGCTCCTATGTTCATGTGGATGCCCAATGCCTACACTGGCTGCGAAACCTCTCTGCCGATCAGCCGCTGTATTATTTGAACATTGCCCCCCTCTCCCACGAGGGCGATCGCGTGGATGTCACTATTGAGGGCTGGCACTCAGAAAACAATTAAAGACAAACAATTATTCGCCCTTACTGGCTGCTTCCTCAAAAGCCTTGCTCAACTCATCCCAAGCACTTTGGAACCCTACTTTGAGCGACTCCCAAGCATCATCGCCGGCTTCTTTGAGAGCAGCCAATTGTTGGGTAATTTCATTTCGTTTGGCCTTCAGAGCTTCAATTTTGGCCTCCATATCCGCCTTGACATCTTCACCGGCTTGATTGGCCTTTGCCTTGAGTTGGTCAAGTTGGGCACCGAGTTGTTGTAGCTTCGTTTCCATTTCGCCTTGGTAGGTCAACTAAGCCGCTGTTGATCGTAACTGAGGGGGGATAGGAATTCCCGCTGCGACCACCTCTGCTGTAAATGTGGGGACAAGGCGACTACAGTAAAGCACAAATTGCTCTAACCATGTCAGTAGCATGTTTTGCTGTTCCTCGTTGAGGTAGCGATCGCCAGCAGTCAGTTGTTCGTTGTAGAACAGCTCTACCCGAAGGGTACGCAGCCAAGGGTTGGTAGGACGGGTAATTAACCAATAGTTACGCACAAGGGCGCAATCTAGGTGATTCTGGGCGATCTGACTGGCTTTCCTAAACCATGGAAGGTACTGCTGCAATTGGCTCCAACTGGGCAATTCGGGTGAGATGGACTTGGATGGAATGAGCCCAATGAGAGACAAGATTTCAGCCTCCAGTGCCAAGAGGTAAGCGAAGTTTATGGGTAGAGACGCCTTCGTCCGGCAGTAGGACATGAGCAATGTTTCTAGGGTTGCACGGGTGGCTTCAGGGAGTGTCTCAAGCAACAGAAGAAGTTGATTTTCACTTCTTAGCGGACTGACGGCGAGGGTTGAGCTTTGACGCTGACAAATGTCTCTCAGGGCGTCTAGAAGAAGAGGAGGGAGGAGCATTGCTGAAGGGGCAAGTTTAGCGAGTCGCGGTAAATTTTAACGCTTTCTTTATACTTGCTTTATACTTGTTTTTGGCAATGATGTCAGGTAAAGACTGCTACAGTTTACCTACAAAAAACTGAACATTTTGATAAAGTTTTATAAATCTTCTCGCGATCGCTTGTCAAACCTCTAACTTATACGCTAATTTAGATAAACCGAAGCAACGCGGGGTAGAGCAGTCTGGTAGCTCGTCGGGCTCATAACCCGAAGGTCCATGGTTCAAATCCATGCCCCGCCATTCATTTTTTTGCCGGTAGAGCAAGACTCCCAAAAAGTCGCTGGCGGTCTTCAAGAAGGGCTTTTTCAAGCTCTGGAAGTAAACCTCGTGATGGCCAGAGCTCTGGGAGCAGCGTTGTCAAGGGCAAATTGTGCAGCTCGCGGTAAAAGTCCACCGGTACTGCGCCAAAGGCATGACGCATATTCACGTTAAAGCCGACCCGCTCAAATTGAATCGCTCTGGCCGGTGCTTGAGAACGCAGCCACGCCAGTGGGGGTGTCGCTGGTGAAATGCCCTCGCTAGAACGGAGCATTGCCGTGAGCTGCTCTCCTTGCCAAAGACTAGCCCACAATTGTGCTCGTTTTGCTGGCTGACGCCACCCCTCAAGAAATTGTTGCAGCGACTGGGGTAGGGAAGCGGTGTCTGCTGCTGGGTTTTGTAAAGCCAAAAGGACGGGTTGGAGATTTAGCGGTAGGCGCGGCGCTGCTGTTGACCAATCCCCCTGCCACCAAGCCAGAAGGCCATGAACTTGGCGGGCGTAACTAGCCGCTGCCCGATGGGGGGCAAGGGTTTGCTCTAGGGTCGCATAGCGCTGTTTGGCCTGCTCTAGAACTTTTGGATAGTGGGGCGCTAGGAGGGGCGATCGCCAAAAGGGACTGGTGCTGACGTGGGGAAAAGTGAGAATTTCCAAAGTGAAGGCATCAATGGCTTGGGACTCCTCCCCTTGGACAAGAAGACTCAAGCCAATACCCAAAAAGTTTCCCGGCTGCGGGCCATTGAGTTCAATCGCTTGGACAAAGTGGGAAACTGCTAGGGGCCAGCGTCGCTGCTGCCAATACAGCCAGCCTAGACAGGTGTGCACAAACTCAAGGGCAGGGGCGCGATCGGCGGCTTTTTCGAGTTCGGCAACCGCCGTCTGGAACAGATTGGCTTGAGCTGTCGGATTGGCCGTTTGGAAGCCGCGATGGCCGTAATTCCAGCCCAACTGTAGGGGGTAAAAAGGTTCCCAAGGCACCAGTTCCTGGGCGCGAAAGAGGAACTCCGTAAAGCGCTGCCATTGAACAGGCCGCATGGCCAATGCCCAGAATCCTTCGCTGCTGAGGGCACGGGCGCGATGAATGGGGGCAAGCCAAACGCCCATCGCAATCATGCCTACCAAGCCTAGGGCAACTAATGGCAAAGTGTAGCGCGGCAACAGGCGCCCTTGAGGGGCTTGGCCTTGCCCCGTGCGCAGCAGTGCAGCTAAAAAGGCAACTTCTGTGGCCAATAACCCAGCAATCCCCACATTGTCCACTTGAAAATCACTCAGGCTAAATAGCCCATAGATCCATAGCGCCACCAGCACAGTGAGAGCCAATTGTTGATCTTCAAGGGTCAGAGGAACCAGCCAATGGCGATACCTCAATGTCCAGTAACCCAGAAGGCCAATGGCCAAAAGCCAAGCGCTAATGCCCCAAATCCCTAGTTCTGCCCACAGTTGCGCTGGTGTGCTGTGGAGTTGATAGATCCATGCTGCTTCATCCCCTGCCCAGTCAGGACGGTAAGCTTGGTAAAGAAGCGGCACACTCCCTAAGCCTTGGCCAGTCCAAGGATGCGCCTTGCCCATTTCCCAAGCAGTGAGGTGGGTGATCCACCGATAGGCCATTTCCCCTGCCGCTTCTCCCCGCCATAAACTCAGTACCGTCTGTCGCAATCGTTCATTGGCAATGGCCAAAACAGCAGCACTTCCCAAGGCAAGTGTGATCCACAGCCAAGAGCGCCGCCAGCGGTTGCTCTTCAACCCCAGCCAAGCGAAGGGAATTGCCGTGAGCAGAACACTCAAGGCCGCCCCGCGGGAAAAGGTGGTGTACAAATCCACAAGCCCCAAGATTAAGATTCCAAGCCAAAAGGGGCGCGATCGCCACCAAGGGGTCTGAGGGGGGGCGGTCAAAGCCAATAGCGCCAGCAGGGGCAATCCCAAAAGCAAATAGCCAGCAAGGTAGTTTTGATGGCCAAACGGCTCCCCATTGCGAAACTCTAGCCCATTTGGATCGAAAACTAATGTGCCCTGCCACAGTGGCGGCAGAATGCTTCTCCCTAGCCAAAGGCTAGTACTGAGTACAATGAGAGCAGCCACCACATACCCTTGAAAGTAGAGGCAGCGGCGCCGACGTTCGGGGGTGCGTAACCAACTGCTGAGGGGATAGAGGACGGCCAACCCCCCTAGGGCTGCCCAACTGTACCAGAGGGCTTGCTGCGGAAAGCGGCTAAAGGGAACCGAAACCACCAATCCCACCAATAGCAAACCGACTACGCCATCAACCCCATTGCCAAGGGGGGGTAAGCGGCGTTGATAGGCAAAAAAGTAAAGCAACCAGAGCAACGGCGCACCGACGGCGGCTTGCCACAACAGTATCCACGGCCAAGTAGTCATGAGGCTGTGGCTATTGGGCAACAGGGTAAACAGAACATACCCTGCTGCTGTCAGGAGGGCTAAGAGAACTCCCTCTTGCCGAATGGCTCGCTCTGCCGCCATGGACTATCCCCGCCACACCTGCTCAATCCGCGCCATGGCTTCAACCACATGGTCGCGACTATTAAAGGCGGAAAGGCGCAAGTAACCTTCGCCCGCTGCCCCAAAGCCAGCGCCGGGGGTTCCCACCACATAGCAGTTGTGCAGCAATTGATCAAAAAAGTCCCAACTGCTGATGCCTGCGGGCGTCTTTACCCAGATGTAGGGGGCATTGATGCCGCCATAGACCGCAAATCCTGCTTGGGTCAGTTTTTCGCGCATGAGACGCGCATTTTCCATATAAAAGGCCACCAATTCCCGCACTTGGGCTTGACCGGCTGCGGAATACACCGCTTCGGCGCCCCGCTGCACAATATAGGATACCCCGTTGAACTTGGTAGATTGCCGCCGTTGCCACAACGCCCAGAGTTCTACCGCGTCCCCACTGGGGGTTTGCCCCTTGAGACCCTTGGGAACCACAGTAAAGGCACAGCGGGTTCCAGTAAAACCAGCATTTTTTGAGAAGGAGCGGAATTCAATGGCGCACTCGCGGGCACCGGGAATTTCATAGATGGAGTGGGGAAGGGTGGAATCCGTAATAAAGGCTTCGTAGGCAGCATCAAAGAAAATAATGGCTTTGTGGGCACGGGCATAGTCCACCCACGTCTGTAAATGCTCGCGGGTAGCTACAGCACCTGTGGGATTGTTGGGGAAACAAAGATAGATTAAATCCACAGGTTCCTTGGGCAGGCTAGCAGTGAAATTGTTTTCAGCGGTAATGGGCAAATAGACAAGTCCGGCATACTCGCCGCGTTCGTTGGCTTCACCCGTGTGCCCCGCCATTACATTGGTATCTACATAGACGGGATAAACGGGGTCTGTAACGGCAATGCGGTTACCCTCGCCAAAAATGTCAAGAATGTTGGCCGTATCACACTTAGAGCCGTCGGAGATAAAAATTTCACTGGCATCAATGTCGCAGCCGCGGGCTTGAAAATCATGGGCGGCAATTTTTTGCCGTAGCCAAGGATACCCCTGCTCCGGACCATAGCCTTTGAACGTGGCGCGATCGCCCATTTCCTGAACGGCCTGAATCATGGCTTCCCGACAGGCTGCCGGCAGGGGTTCAGTGACATCACCAATTCCTAGGCGAATTAACGGTGCGTCAGGATGAGTTTCCAAGAATTGATTCACCCGGCGGGCAATTTCTGGAAAGAGGTACCCTGCCTTGAGTTTGAGATAGTTTGTGTTGACAAAGGCCATAGTGCGGTTGCGTGAGAACAAAAGGTCAATATATCAGGATTTGATCAGGATTCGAGAAGTCCTTTGAGCCGAGATTGGGCAAGTTCCAGCACTTCGGGCAATTTTTCAGGTTGGGATCCCCCCGCTTGGGCAAAGTTGGGTCGTCCGCCACCGCGTCCACCGCAGAGTTGGGCAAGCTCTGCCACCAATTGGCCGGCATGGACTCCCCGTTGCACCACATCCTGACTGGCGGCCACTAGGAGGTTCACCTTCTCTGAGGTGAGTTGAGTAGCCAAAACTACAACACCACTGCCCAGCTTATTGAGCAGCCATTCGGCAGCAGTTTTCAGCCCTTGGGGATCCACGCCTGCCAAGGTGGCGGCCAGCAGGGAGGTATTGCCCACGGATTTGGCCTGTTCTAAAAGAGCTTGGGTTTTGGCGAGAGCTAGTTCAGCTTTGAGGTGTTCCAGTTCCTTTTGCTGGGTTTTGAGTTCCGCTTGCAGTTGACCAATGCGATCGAGAATCTCTTCTGGCTTGACTTTGAAGCGATCGCACAGGTCGCGGACAATGCGGTCACGCTGTTGTAGATAGTCTCGCACCGCCGGTCCAGCAATGGCTTCAATGCGACGAATGCCAGCGGCCACACCACTTTCGCTAATGATCTTAAAAAGACCAATTTCAGCCGTGTTGTGGACATGGGTGCCGCCGCAGAGTTCCATAGAGACCCCTGGAATGTCGAGGACGCGCACCTGCTCGCCGTACTTTTCACCAAACATCGCGATCGCGCCTTTGGCTTTGGCGTCAGTCAGTGGCATGATACTGGTGCAGGTGGGGTGGCTTTCGCTAATCCAAGTGTTGATCTGATCTTCAATTTGTTGCAGTTCTTCGCGGGTAAGGGGACGGGGGCAGTTAAAGTCAAACCGCAGCCGATCAAAGGCCACCAGCGACCCTGCTTGGGAAATGTTTTCATCAATTAGCTTTTTCAGAGCTGCCTGCAACAGGTGAGTAGCCGTGTGGTGCGCTTGAACTCGCCGCCGACAACTGAGGTCAATTTGGGCAGTGACGCGATCGCCCACCGTAAGGCTGCCGCGCTCCACTTTGCCATAGTGGACAAACAACTCCTTTTGCTTTTGGACATCGTGGATTTGTACAAGAGTCTCACCGCTGGCAAGGTACCCGCGATCGCCAATTTGGCCACCGGATTCAGCATAGAAGGGGGTTTCCTCAAGGATGACCTGTACCTCTGTCCCTGCCGTTGCCGTGGTTACTGGATGGCCACCCACCAAAATTGCTGTTACTGTCGTAGTCAAACTAAACTCGTCATAGCCGCGAAACTGCGTAGGATGCAGTTGATCCGCTAGGGAGTCAATCCCCTCTTGCACTGTAATATCAATAGTTTCGTGGGCGGCTTGGGAACGTTGCCGCTGCTCGGCCATACAGGCTTCAAACTCAGCTACATCCACACCAATGCCCTGCTCAGCGGCAATTTCTTGGGTCAACTCCAAGGGAAAGCCATAGGTGTCAAAAAGCAGAAAAGCATCCCGCCCCGAAAGCCGGGACTGAACGCGCTTTTTACCCTTGGCCATCTTCAGGGGAGCCAGCATTTCCGCCAAGAGCTTCTCACCTCGATCTAAGGTTTTGAGAAACTGCTCTTCCTCCCGCTGCAATTCACTGAGAATCACTGCTTGGCGCTCCCGCACGTTGGGATAGACATGAGCAGCCAGATCAATTGCCACCTGAGCCAAAGCAGGGGTCACTCGTTCATTGATCCCCAACAGCCGACTGTGGCGGACAATGCGCCGAATTAACCGCCGCAGAACATAGCCCCGCCCCACATTACTGGCGGTAACACCATCGGCAATGAGATGCACCACTGCACGGGTGTGATCGCCAATGACCTTGAGGGATATTTGGGTTTTAGCATTGGCCTTGCGATACTGAATGCCGGCTCGCTGTGCTGCTGCCTCAATAATCGGAAAAATTAAATCTGTTTCGTAATTGTTGGCTACCCCTTGGAGAACCTGAGCCATACGCTCCAAGCCCATGCCGGTATCAATGTTTTTTGCTTTGAGGGGAGTGCGGCGCCCTTGATCGTCTTGGTTTAATTCCATGAATACCAAGTTGTAGAGTTCGATAAACCGGCGATCGTCATCAAGATTAACGGCAGCTAGCCCCTTTTCGGGATAGAAGTCGTAGTAAATTTCAGAACAAGGACCACAAGGCCCCGTTGGCCCAGCCGTCCAAAAGTTGCTCTCCTCCCCCATGCGCCGGATGCGTTCCTTGGGTAAACCCACTTGGCGATGCCAAATCTCGTAGGCCTCATCGTCATTTTCAAAGACGCTCACCAGCAGACGTTCAGGGGGCAAACCATAGACCGTGGTCATCAGTTCCCAGGCCCACGTAATCGCCTCCGCTTTGAAATAGTCCCCAAAGCTAAAATTGCCCAACATTTCAAAAAAGGTGTGGTGGCGAGCCGTGCGACCAACATTTTCAATGTCATTGGTGCGCAAACATTTTTGAGCAGTGGTAACACGAGGAACTTTCGGCGCTTCTTGACCAAGAAAAATGGGTTTGAAAGGCAGCATGCCGGCGATCGTCAGCAGCACCGTCGCATCTTCAGGAATCAGTGAGGCACTGGGTAAAATCGTGTGGCCTTTGGCGGCATAGAAATCAAGAAACTTTTGGCGAATTTGATCACCTGTGAGGGCCTTTTTCGCCGACGCAGAGGGAGACGAGGTCATTGGAGCAAGGTCTCAACGGAGCGTAACAAACAACAAAGAAGCTAGCAAAGACACTATTTCATCATACTGGATTGTACTCTAGGAGTAAGGCCACTCCTAGGGAAGATTTGCAAAAACTGCCATGACTGAGCCAGCTACCCCTTCTGAACTGGGTCAAATCCTCGACGAAATTAGAGCAATGCGCGCTGATATAAGGGCGCTGCAGACCCAGCTCCACGAATTAACCCTTGAAGTTAAAACCAATCAGGCAACTACCAATGAAAAATTCAACACCCTAGAGGAAAAGATTAACACTGTCCGTGCTGAACTTAAGACAGAGGTGCAAGGATTTCATGCCGAGCTGAAGCAAGAAATCCAATCCCTTCGTACCGAGTTAAAGGAGGAGATTCAATCCACTCATTCCGAACTAAAAGAAGAAATTCAGTCAGTTCACGCTGAGCTGAAGCAAGATGTTCAATCGGTTCGTGCAGAGGTGCAAGCAATTGACACTAGGCTCAAGGAACAAATTCAGGCGGTTCATACCGAACTGAAGCAGGACATTCAGTTAGTGCGCACAGAGACCCAAGCCATCCGTACTGAATTGAAGCAGGATATTCAGTTAATGCGCACAGAGGTACAAGCTGCTGATACCGAACTCAAGGGACAGATTCAGTTGGTGCGTGCTGAACTGAAGGCATTAGATGACAATTAGATGACAAAGTGATTGATCTCAGCGATCGCCAGCGGGTGGTGGATGCGCGTCTATGGGGAGTTATCGTGGCACTTATGGGGGCAATTCTAGCTTACCTAGTGAAGTTATCTTTCTTTGACAAAGCCTAGGGAATAAATACACCCGGCAGAAAGATTTCAAAGTAAAGGCGAATTAATTGCTGGCCAAAGAGAGCACTGAGAATAGCAGCCACTGCTAAAAACGGGCCGAAGGGAATGGGTTGCCGACGTTGAATCCACCCTAGGGCAATCCCCAAGCCACCCACCAAGCCACCGAGGGCGCAGGCCAAGAAAAAGGTGACGAGCAACCCCCGCCAGCCCAACCAAGCGCCAATCATGGCTGCCAGTTTACCATCCCCTCCCCCCATGACCTCCTGACCTAGGGCGATCGCTCCCCCCCAGCGAATTAGATCAAACAACCAAATGCCAATCACTGCAACAACAATAGCCTCCGTCAATCCGCCTAAACCTGTCGTTAACCCTTTCAGTAGCAAGCCGACAATCAATCCCCATTTGGTGAGGGGATGGGGCAGTGTCATCGTGTCTAGATCAATCAAAGCCAAGGCCAGTAGCCATGCGCTCAATAGCCACAGCACAGGGGTTTCTACTTGCCAACCCCTCACAGCAAAAATTAGGACGTACAGCAGCGCCATCAACAGTTCAATTGCTGGATACCGCCAAGAAATAGAGGCATGGCAGTAGCGACATTGCCCCCGCAGGAATAGCCAGCCCAAAATCGGGATATTGTCCCAAGGCTTGAGCGTTGTCAAACAGATGGGACAGCGAGACGGCGGATACAGGAGCGATCGCCCCCTCGGTACACGGTAGATCACCACATTAAGAAAGCTCCCCACCGCTGCGCCGAGGGCAAAGACAAGGCAGTGGCTGGCAAAGGTCAAAACAGTCGGTGCAGTTATAGGCGTGTCACTTCCGGCAGATGATCATAGGGAATAAAGCATTCGTGGGGCAGCAGCACTGGCTGGCTATTAAACAGCACATAGCCCCGCAGGGTTTGCCGATTGACAGCGACACCCGCAGGCACCGTTTTTGCCCCATGAACCTGCTGGTAGAGATTATAGATGGATTGAGCAGCAGCTAATAGGGGAGTATCAACGGTTTCCATTGTTGGCAAAACTGGCATGTGCCCCACTCCTCGGCAATCGAACAATCAGAAACAGTAATGTTGGGTTTTGAGCCAATCATCAGTTCTCACTAAGCGCCCTACCTATGCAAAAGCAGATCTAAAATCCTCTGCCTAAAAGTCAATCGTCTTGTCTTAGCAAAGCAATAGCATAGGAGGAGACCAAAGACAGTGCATCTCCTTTGTGAAATCCTTATTCTGGCTAAGGTAAAAGGACACATTGAGGATCTGACCGATCAAGACAGATCAAGCGGTGGCTCAACTGATTGCCCAAGGAGTTGATCGTTAAGCGCGCGTCGGCTTGGGTTACGTGGGGACAGAGACCATTCTCTGGGTACCTTGAGCAGATCACGACAGGATGGAAGAGTTGTTTATCCAAGCCCATTGCGATCGCTATGGATTTAACGTGCGGGGGCGATCGTTCCGCCTCGGTCAAATTGCCGTTAAAGCCGTTGCTCGCCAAGCAGTTCCAGCGATCGCTATCTCCCGTGTTGCCACAGAACTCACACCCCTTGCCCATGTATCGGTTTACAGCAAAGGTCAATGGCACAAAGTGCTGGTCTATGGGCGCGATCGCCTTCCTGCCCATCACTTTATTAAATTTACTAAAGGGGTAGCTTTGATCTTAGATGCCACAGGAACCAATGTGACTGACAAGGCAGATTGCCACCACTGTTGCAGATATTTTTCAGCAGTTATTTCGCGCCATTGCGGAGCAGAGGGGAGTAACGCTGCAGCAAACCCGTGTCTCGGTGAATATCAAGGAACGATTAGATTTTTCTTGTACCCTCTTTGCTGGGGCAGTGAGGACAAGGGACAGCAACTGGGTGGAGATGGAGCAATTCGTGTCCTTGAGTTTCGTGAACCCATGACCGTTAGCCTCCTCAGCCAGTCGCGGAAAATCCCGCTTTTTGGACGTGCTGGTGGTAAGTGCGGTGCCCTAGGTGAAAATCAATGGCTGAAACTCGGACAACTCCCCCATCCCTTAGCAGGAATCGCCATCACCAATGTCCAAGCGGGCGATCGCCTGCGTATTTGTACCCCCGGTGGTGGCTTTAGGGTAGTTCGTACATCAAACTAATTAGATATCTCAGATTAGTTTTCGTCGTCGATGGAGTGACCGTTGCTGCTCACTTGTTTTAGGTGAATGTGCTTACGGCCAAGCGTAATTTCAAACTCATCCCCCGGCTTGAGATTCATTTGCTTGGTATATGCTGAACCAATGAGCAAATTGCCGTTGGCTTGCACCGTAATTCGATAACTGGCACTGCGACCACCCCGGCTACCACCGCGTTTGGGCTTGCTGTCAATCTTCATACCCAAAGCTTCAAGAAGTGCCTTATTAAACTTCAGTTTGCTGATGCGCTCCTTGCCACTTTGGGTCACTGTATAGTAGCCACAGGCCTTTGCCTTTTCCTCGTGGCTGAGATGTCCCAGTTGCTTGTACTTCTCTAATAAAGCAGCACCTGTCAAGGGTTCTACTTGTTTGCGTCCCATTTTAACCTACCTTTTCAAGGATTAAATACTGTCTATCCATTGGCCATGCAATCAAGGATTGCCAAAGCCTGACAGCGAACTTGCAATGAATGAGTGTCTATCTTTAGCAAACCATAATTTTTTTCAGAATTCAAGTTGCGATCGCCCCTGGGTCAGGGTTTTACATTTTCTTCAAACGAGTTACATTTACACGCCTTTTCCTAGGTATAGAACAGAAGCAAAAACGTGAAGGCTAGTGTAAGAAAGTGATCTACCTCGGCTTTTTTCAGAGGGGTAGTAGGAAAAGCTCCTGTAGAACAGGAGTGCATCGCCTTTATCTATCCCATATTTAAGGAAAGGCTGTATATGCCCCAGCCTTCAGACAATGATTGTAAGACACCTTACGACGCAGAAGTGTGGAATCCTGCAACAAAGGTTGATATTCTAAGCCACAGGTAGCTCTGGCTGCCAATCAAGTCTCCAATAGACTATTGGACATCACCGACTGAGTGCTCGTTGGAAATATCGCAGCTTATTTAAGAGTTTCCTGCCAAAGTATTCTAGTATGTCCACTAGCTCTAGAATCAAATACGCAATCAAGACTATGTATATTTGGCTGACGATCCCAGTCCAACTCTTCGTCAGCAACCGCTCAACGATAAGTGCATTTTCAGAACTTTCCATAAATTCTCAATCGCCCGCCGCTGTCAATACAGCTCAGCCACTTCCTCAGCTGTCAGACTCCAAAGATTCGTCGCTATCTAAAACTCTGTCTTGCTATCAACATCAAAAACTCACAAAGCCTCTATCCATTATCGCTACTGCATTCTCAGGGGTCATTTCTATCACTTCCTCTGGACAGCTCAGGTCATGCCTGACGGCTGACTCGTCAAGTTCTCTGTAATACTGAACCCATTCAGTAGTTTAGAATCTATAGGAAAAATCACTCTTATGCTTCCGTTTTACTTTTGAGATTAAGTCTTTGTCAATTTTGGCAAAGCACTTTGTCTTTCTTGTTTTGTTAGCTTTGGAAAAGGTGGACATGTCCACCTGTACTCTTGACCGATTTAAGCGATAAAATAAGGCTCTCCTGCTGTTCAAGCGGGGGTCAAGAAGATGCGTCAGTGAAATTTTGAACAACAGTTGTGAGTTCAAAATAGGAGAGTTGCAAGGGCAAGGGAAAAAACTTTGGTAAAATTTTTATATCCCCAGCTGTCGGAGGTGTTAAATGCTCTCCAGAAGTGACTTTCAGGCAAATGCAAGCACCTCTAAATCTGTTAAAAAT
>NZ_JARJMS020000078.1:0-23929 GCF_029335995.1 Thermosynechococcus sp. Uc | reverse complement strand
ACTGTCGAACTGCCGGAGGGTACGAAGACGCCACTGACCGACTTCATCGGCAGGGACTTGGGGGTGGCGAACATTCCCACGGACAGCGATGGAGACCGATATGCCGGTGTGGCTATCGAAGCCTGTTGCATTCGCAACCATGCCCTACGCCGCAGTCTCCAGAAGGCAGTTGCCGGAGGGAAGCGGCGTGGTTTGTGGCTCAAGAACATACGCAGAACGCTCAAATCTGTGGCAGGAGGCGAGGCGCGATTCCGTAAGGATGTAAGCCATCTCGTTTCCAAATTGCTCGTTGCCAAAGCCAAAGGCACCGGACGCGGGCTTGCTCTAGAAGACCTGAGGGGCATCCGCGCTCGGACACGGTTTTGCAAGACGCAACGGGCGAAGATGAGTGGCTGGGCTTTGCATCAGCTTTGCAGCTGCATCGAGTACAAGACGAAGCGCGAAGGCGTCGCTCTCATCCTTGTCAATCCAAAAAACACCAGCCGGCAATACTTGTGCTGCGGGCATATCGCCAAAGCCAACCGCCCATTGCCAACCGAGTTTCGCTGCGTGGCCTGCGGGCACGCCGACCCCGCGGATGGGAGCGCGGCTGGGAACATCTGTTCCAGAGCTAGGGCGCTTGTCAACGCGCCTAAAGTCTCGGAACCGCAGCAAGACCACCTTCTTGTTGCCTAGTACAGGGACAAGCTCCGGCCTTTCGGCCGGGGTAGTTGACCAGCACTCTCTAATTTCTATACCGTCGCCTTGGCTCCCCCTTTAGAGCCGTGGCGTTTTTCAGTCAGTAGAGCAAATTGCTGTTGCCTAGACAACGTTTTGACCCCTCAGCCAATTGAACGTTTTTAGACCCATGCAACAATCCTCCTTTCCTTCCCCTGTGCATTCAGTTGGTTACCATGGACAACCTTGGCTTGTAGCCGAGCGAGATGCTTGTGGTGTGGGTTTTGTTGCCCATCGCAAAGGGGTGGCCAGTCACCGCATCTTGAACCAAGCCCTTGAGGGATTGACCTGCCTTGAACACCGCGGGGGCTGTAGTGCCGATCGCGACTCTGGGGATGGTGCGGGCATCATGACGGCAATTCCCTGGGAGTTGTTGCCGGAGTTTGGCGTTCCGCGGCAGCGGATTGGGGTGGCAATGATCTTTTTGCCCCAAGGGGCGGCAACAGCAGCAGCCAAGGCCATTGTTGAAAAAATCCTCAGTGAGAATGAACTGCGTCTTTTGGGCTGGCGACCAGTGCCTGTAAATCCCGATGTGTTGGGGACGCAAGCCAAACAAAATCAGCCCCAGATTGAGCAGCTTTTTGTGGCCTCGAGCAAAGCCAGTGGCGATGAACTGGAACGGCAGCTCTATTTGACCCGCAAGCGCATTGAGCGGGCGATCGCCCAAACCAAAGCAGACTGGCGACAGGATTTTTATATTTGTTCTTTCTCGACCCGCACAATTGTCTATAAGGGCATGGTGCGCTCGGTAGTGTTGGCGCAGTTTTACGAAGATCTGCGCAATCCCAACTACATCACCCCCTTTGCCCTCTATCATCGTCGCTTCAGCACCAACACAATGCCCAAGTGGCCTTTGGCTCAGCCCATGCGCATGTTGGGGCACAACGGCGAAATCAATACCCTCTTGGGCAATATCAACTGGATGCGGGCACGGGCAACCCAACTGAGCCATCCCTACTGGGGAGAGGCCTTTGTGGATCTCCTGCCTGTCGTCAATGCCGAAAGCAGTGACTCCGCCAATCTTGACAGTGTCCTCGAATTGCTGGTGCAGTGCGGACGGCAGCCGTTGCAGGCAATGATGATGCTGATTCCTGAGGCCTATCAAAACCAGCCAGATTTGGCGGATCACCCAGAGGTGGTGGACTTTTACGAATACTATAGCGGCCTGCAAGAAGCTTGGGATGGTCCTGCATTAGTGGCTTTTTCCGATGGCAAAATTGTCGGCGCCACCCTTGATCGCAATGGCCTGCGCCCCGCTCGCTACACCCTCACCAGTGATGATCTAGTGATTGTCTCTTCAGAGGCGGGTAGCATTCAAATTGATGAAGCAACGGTGATTGAAAAAGGGCGTCTTGGCCCTGGGCAGATGATTGCCGTTGACCTAGAGCACCAAGAACTGCTCACCAATTGGGAAATTAAACAGCGGGTGGCACAGCAGCAGCCCTATGGGGAATGGCTAAAAACCTATCGCCAACAACTCACCCCCCAACCCTACGGCGAAGCCCTTACCCTTGAAAACCAGACTTGCCTACAACAGCAGATGGCCTTTGGTTTCAGTGCCGAAGACGTGGAGATGATCATTGAGGCCATGGCCAAAGACGGCAAGGAACCCACATTCTGCATGGGGGATGACATTCCTTTGGCGGTACTGTCTCAGCAACCTCACCTGCTGTATGACTACTTCAAGCAGCGCTTTGCCCAAGTCACCAATCCCGCAATTGATCCGCTGCGGGAAAAACTGGTGATGTCTTTAGTTACTCGCCTAGGGAAGCGGGGGAATCTGCTCATTGAAAGCCCAGAGGATGCTCGCCTGCTGCAACTCAATTCACCCCTAGTCAATGAAGCGGAGCTAGAGGAGATTCTCAAAGCACCCTTTGGCACGACCCGCCTTTCGACGCAGTTTGCGATCGCCCAAGGGCCGGCGGCTCTTGAGGCCGCTGTGAATCGGCTCTGTGAACAGGCCGCCGCAGCAGTCAAAGGGGGGGCTGAAATCCTTGTTCTGAGCGATCGCCACAATCTGGCTGGCGAACCCCATCTTTTGGATGCCGACACGTCCTACATCCCGCCCCTATTGGCCGTAGGGGCCGTGCACCACCATTTAATTGCCCAGGGCATTCGCCGTCGCGTCTCCCTTGTGGTGGAAACAGCCCAGTGCTGGAGTACCCATCACTTTGCTTGCCTCATTGGCTATGGCGCTGGAGCTGTGTGTCCCTACCTAACATGGGAAACCATTCGCCAGTGGTGGCATAGCGATCGCACCCAAAGCCTGATGGCCAAAGGCAAACTACCGCAACTGACACTGCAACAGGTTCAAGCCAACTATCGCAAAGCGGTAGAGGAGGGACTTCTGAAAATCCTCTCCAAGATGGGAATTTCTCTAATTGCCAGCTATCGCGGTGCTCAAATTTTTGAGGCCATTGGCATTGGCGATGACCTGCTCAATAAAGCCTTCATTGGCACTACGTCACGGGTGGGGGGTCTGACTCTCAAAGACTTAGCCCAAGAAACAATTGCCTTTCACCACCAGGCCTTCCCCGAACTTACAGCCAAGAAACTGGCGAACTTTGGCTTTGTCCAATTTCGGCCGGGGGGCGAGTACCACATGAATAATCCAGAGATGGCCAAGGCCCTCCACAAAGCAGTCAGCAGCAATAGCTACGACCACTATGAGGTCTATCGCCGCCAACTCACCGGTCGCGTGCCCACGGCACTGCGGGATCTGCTGGACTTTCAGAGCGATCGCCCCAGTATCCCCCTCGAAGAGGTTGAACCCGCCAGTGACATTGTCAAACGCTTCTGTACCGGCGGCATGTCCTTGGGCGCCCTCTCGCGGGAAGCCCATGAGGTGCTGGCGATCGCCATGAACCGTCTTGGCGGCAAATCCAACTCCGGGGAGGGCGGCGAAGATCCGATTCGCTTCCAAGTGCTCACGGATGTGGATGCCGAGGGGCGCTCTCCCCAATTTCCCCATTTGCGGGGCTTGCGCAACGGCGATACCGCCAGTTCCGCCATCAAGCAGGTGGCCTCTGGTCGCTTTGGTGTTACCCCCGAGTACTTGATCAATGCCCAGCAAATTGAAATCAAGATTGCCCAAGGCGCTAAACCGGGGGAAGGGGGGCAACTGCCGGGCACCAAAGTCAGCCCCTACATTGCCATGCTGCGGCAATCGAAGCCAGGAGTCTCCTTAATTTCACCACCACCACACCATGACATCTATTCCATTGAGGATTTGGCACAACTGATCTTTGATCTGCACCAGATCAATCCCCAAGCTCAAGTCTCCGTGAAACTAGTGGCAGAAATTGGTATTGGTACGATTGCCGCCGGGGTGGCAAAAGCCAACGCAGATGTGATTCAAATTTCCGGTCACGACGGTGGCACCGGTGCTTCGCCCCTAAGTTCGATTAAGCATGCCGGTAGTCCATGGGAATTGGGGCTGACGGAGGTTCACCGTGTTCTCCTCGAAAATCAACTGCGCGATCGCGTGATTCTGCGGGTAGATGGTGGCCTCAAGTGTGGCTGGGATGTGGTCATGGCGGCACTGATGGGCGCCGAAGAGTTTGGCTTTGGCTCAGTGGCAATGATTGCCGAAGGCTGCATCATGGCACGCATCTGCCACACCAACAATTGTCCAGTGGGTGTGGCCACCCAAAAAGAGGAACTGCGCAAGCGCTTCCCAGGAACACCAGAGCATGTGGTGAATTTCTTCCTCTTTATTGCCGAGGAGGTGCGCTCGATTCTCGCCAAGTTGGGCTATCGCAGCCTGAATGAGATCATTGGCCGTGCTGATCTGCTGGTACCGCGGCAAGATGTCACCTTAAGCAAAACTGCCCCCCTGAATCTGGATTGCCTGACCAAGCTGCCTGATACGCGCAGCAATCGCCACTGGTTGCAGCACGAAACCGTTCACAGTAACGGTGCCGTTCTCGATGATGAGATTTTGGCACGCCCAGAGGTGCAAGCTGCCATAGAAAAACAACAAACTCTTCAACTCGACCTGCCAATTGCCAACACTGATCGCACTGTGGGGGCACGCATCGCCGGTGTCATTGCTAAAAAATATAGCAACACTGGTTTTGAAGGTCAGATTACCCTCAACTTCCGCGGCAGTGCTGGCCAGAGCTTTGGTGCCTTCAATCTGCCGGGGATGATCCTCAAGCTCACAGGCGAAGCCAATGACTATGTTGGCAAAGGCATGCACGGCGGTGAAATTATTATCAAGCCCCCCGCCAATGCTCCCTACGCGGCCGCAGACAACGTGATTATTGGCAACACCTGTCTCTATGGCGCCACCGGGGGGTTCCTCTTTGCCAATGGCCGTGCTGGTGAGCGATTTGCCGTCCGCAACTCCAAAGCCTTTGCAGTTGTTGAGGGAACAGGGGATCACTGCTGTGAGTATATGACTGGTGGGGTAGTTGTGGTCTTGGGGCCTACAGGTCGCAATGTGGGGGCTGGGATGACCGGTGGCTTGGCCTACATCTTGGATGAAGCAGGTCATTTTCCTGCCAAGGTCAACCCCGAAATTGTTAAACTCCAGCGAGTCACCTCTGCCATTGGTGCTGCCCAACTCAAGCAACTGATTACTGCTCACCACGAGCGCACAGGAAGTGCCAAAGCCGCAATGATTCTGGAGCAATGGGAGCGCTACCTACCCCTTTTCTGGCAGGTGGTGCCACCTTCGGAAGCAAATACCCCGGAAGTGGTGGGTGAAGTGGTTACTGACAGCAACAGCAAAGTGCTCAGTCCCCTTTCCTAGAGGATTCGCCTGTTTAGGCAGCCTAAAATTAAAGGGAAAGCCTACGGAGGGCGATCGCCATGCTGAGCAAGTTATCCTTTCGCCATAAGCTCTTGCTGGGGACGCTCCTGCCTATTATCGCCATCTACACAGGTCTATTCTTCTACATTCGCGCCCGTATCATTCGCCGCAGTACCGCTGACTATGAACAATGGCAGCAGTTCAGGGTATTGCTCTATGCGAGACAATTTGATGACAACCTAGAGCAGATGGCGGAGTTGGCAACGGCCAGTGCCCATGCCCTAGAAACCTTCCCAATCACCAAGGAGCAGGAACTGTACTCATTTTTGCGCCGCAATGTGGAGATGAACCATCTGGTTTACGGCATGGCGATCGCTTTTACCCCCTATACCTTTTCTCCCCGCAAACGACTCTTTGCCCCCTACGTTTATAAAAATAACGGCACACTGGTAGAAAAAAACACAGGCCGCCTCTACGACGACACGCAACCTAGATGGGACTGGTATGGCGAAGCAGTCCGCACTGGCCAACCCCGCTGGAGTGATCCCTACTTTGACGAGGGAGCAGGGAATGTTTGGATGATTACCTATTCTGTTCCCTTTCGCCGTCAGGGGAAAGTGCAGGGGGTGGCCACAGTGGATGTGGCGCTGGAAACCCTGCAACAGCAAATTCACATCCAAAGCCTGAAGGAAGAGCAGTTTTTTGTCCTAGATCGCAAGGGACGGATTATCTTTCACGGTCATCCGCAGTTCATTGGCCAATCCATTTTCTACATTGCCAAAGAACAAAATCGCAGTGATCTTGAGGCCTTGGGCAAAGCGATGATCAGTGGCCAAAGTGGCCATCTGTGGATGCGGGATTGGACTTCCAATGAGCGGCAATGGGTCTTTTATACCCCGATTTCTCAAGCAGGCTGGAGTCTGGCAATTCGCCTGAATGAAGCAACCCTTTTGGCCTTTATCTACGAGGAAACGCGCTCAGGGCTACTCATTCTCGCACTCTCTTTCTGTTTAATTAGTCTCGTGACGTGGGGGGTAACAAGCTACATCATGCGCCCAATTCAAAAGTTAAATGCTGCTGCCCAAAAAATTGCCGCTGGTCATTTAGACATTGAAACCGACATTGACACCACCAGTTCAGATGAACTAGGGAATTTGGGGCGCACCTTTCTGGATATGGCCGGCCAACTTCAGGAGAGCTTTAGCGAATTGCACCGTTTTAACCAACGTCTCGAAGAAGAGGTGGCTCACCGTACTGCGGCCCTTGAGGCTGCCAACCAGCAGCTTTTGGAAAAGGAACGGGTGCTCCATCGCTACAATGCTGCCCTTGTGCGATTAAGCCAATCTCCCCATGTGCAGCAGGGAAACTTTCGCATGGCATTGCAGGAAATTATTGAGGTTACAGCAACAACGCTACAGGTCGGGCGGGCATCCGTCTGGGAACTCCAAGAAGATCGCCTTAAATGTGTCGCCCAATACGATCCGGCTGCTAATAACCATGCCCAGCCCACGTACCTCACCCAGCCCACTTACCCCAATTACCTAAAACTCTTGCGTAGTGGAGAACCCTTGGTGGTAAAGGATTTGCTGACGGATCCCCGCACCCATGAGTTGCGAGAGTATGCCAAGCTCCACAATATCTACTCCCTCATCGATGCCCCGATTATTCTCAATGGCCGGTTGTTGGGGGTCATCTGTGTTGAACAGGTGGGCAAGCATCGGGATTGGCTCGTGGAGGAACGCAATTTTGTTGGCAATGTAGCCGATATTGTGACAATTGCCCTTGTTGCTCATCAACGCAATCAAGCAGAGCAGGAGTTACTCAAGGCTAAGGCGGCAGCGGAGGCAGCCAACAAAGCCAAGAGTATCTTCCTTGCCAATATGAGCCATGAACTGCGCACCCCTCTCAATGCCATTCTTGGCTTTAGCCAAATTTTGCTCAGCGATCGCACCCTAGCGCCGCAGCATCGCCAAACCCTTGAAAAGATCAACCGCAGCGGTGAGCACCTCTTAGGTTTGATTAACGATGTCCTTGACATGGCCAAAATTGAAGCGGGTCGGGTCACACTTCAAGAAACCACGTTTAATCTGCCGCGGATGCTGCAAACCCTTGAAGAAATGCTAAAGGTACGAGCTGAGGCCAAGGGCTTGCGTCTAGTTTTTGAACTGCCGCCGAATCTGCCGGTGGCAGTGACCACGGATGAAATGAAGCTCCGCCAAGTGCTGGTCAACCTTATTGGCAATGGCATTAAATTTACTAAAAAAGGGGGCGTCTCCCTCAAGGTCAGCTATAAAGCGCAAGACCCCCCTCGCCTTGCCTTTGAAGTTAGCGACACTGGCATTGGCATGACCCCTGAAGAGTTGAAAATGCTCTTTCAGCCCTTTGTCCAAACCGATAGCAGTAAAAAAGTGAGCGAAGGTACAGGGCTAGGGCTGGCCATTAGTCGCCAGTTTGTGCAATTGATGGGGGGCGATATTCAGGTGCGCAGCACCAAGGGACAGGGAAGCCATTTTTACTTTGAGGTGAAAATTGGTCTGGGGAATCCCCAAGCACTGGAGGAGCAAAAAGCACAAACTGTTATTGGCCTGCGATCGCCCACCTCTGAAGTTCGCATTTTGGTGGTGGATGATCTTCCTGAAAATCGTCAATTGTTGACCCAACTCCTAGAACCCGTGGGATTTCGCTGCCGCGAAGCCTGCAATGGTCAAGAGGCAGTGGAGATTTGGCGCACCTGGCAGCCCCATGCCATTCTCATGGATATTCGGATGCCCGTGATGGATGGTAAAACAGCAACACGACAGATCAAGAAAGAAATGGGCGATCGCCTCCGCCGCGGCGAAAGGGTTTTCCCCACTAAAATTCTTGCCGTCACTGCCAGTAGTTTTGAGCAGGACAAGCGAGAACTCCTCGATCTGGGTTGTGATGATTACATTGCTAAGCCCTTCCGCCCGCAAACGATTTTTGAACGACTGGCCGCCCAGTTAAACCTAACGTATCTCTACGAGAATGCTCCGCCTGCCCCAGTTACTCCCCAGCCGCAGGTGCTGGATCCAGCAGCTTTGATGGTGATGCCTCGTCCTTGGATTGCTGAGCTTCAAGAAGCGGCCAAAAAATTAAATGCTAAGCGCATTCGTGAACTCATTGCTGAAATCCCGACCGAGGAAGCTGCCCTGATTGAAGGCCTTCAGCAACTGCTGAAAACCTTCCGCTTTGATAAAATTGTCGAACTAACGCTTAGTTAATGTGCAGGCTGACGCAACGTTGCCCCACAGTTCTAGAACATGCCCGTCAATTACACATCTCGTTGACCGCAGAGGCCAGAAGTGTTAAACGGCAGATTGAGAGACTAGAAAAAAGATGAAATAGCGTATTCTTAGAAAGTTTTGAACTGCCAACTGTTGTTCAAAATGCGGCTGACCTATGTTCTAGAGGCCAGCTTAAACAGCAGGAGGGTCTTGTTTTACCAGCTCAATTGGTCAGAAATACAGGTGGATATGTCTTTTCTAAAGTGAATAAAACACGAAGTCTTTACAAGTGAAGCCGTCATTTCTTTTGGGAAGAGGCATGACTTGAGTTTTCAGGAGGAAGTGATAGAAATGATTCCTGAAAATGTCATAGCGATAATGGAGAGAGCCTTTGCCATCTGGAAGTTTCTAGACAAGTTATATGAAGCAAAGAAATTGTTTGTTGTGGGCATTAAGAACAATATGAGAACTGAAGTGAATCACCGTCGGTATCGAATAGTTCATTTTTGGAATATTGAGAGCAAGAGAGAGTTTCAGATATTGACGAATCCTTCGGGGTCTCACGGCTGAGGAAGTGGCTGAACTGTATCAACAGCAGTGGACAATTGAGAATTTGCGGGAATTTCTAAAAATGCACTGATCCTTAGAACGGTTAATGACAAAGAGTGTGAACGGGATAGTTAAACAAATATACGTGGTATTGATTGGGTATTTAATTTTGGAGTTAGTGGATATTCCTGCATCACTTGGGAGGAGACTGTCAGATACGTTGAGATATTGGCCACTAGAACTCAGTCGGCGATGTATGGCTGACACCAGCCAAGCTAAGATCATTGGCGCTTTGATTGGCAACCAGAGCCACTTGTGACCTAGAATGCCAAGTTTTGTTGCAGGATTCAACACTTTTGGCTAGCAACGGAGTCTTTGCTTATTCTTTACAAGCATCTAATTTTCAGATACAATAATAGCTTTGGTTAGCAGTTTTAGTCTCTGACCTCTACTTCAAAAAAGCAGACGCTAGCATTTGCTGGCAACAAAAACATGGCTTAAGAGGCAAAGGGTTGTCCTCAGCAAGCCACTTTCAACCTCCGCAAGGAGGAGGATTATACGTTTTGGCAGTAAAGGCACTTCAACCTTCACTGCTGGGGTAGTGCGTGCCGCAAGGTACGTATTGCTATCGTGGTTGTTTTTAGGAGGAGCAGCGATGATGTATAGTCCTGTGGCTGCAGCGCAGCCTGTCAAGCCTCGTTTAGGGATTCATCTCATCGGCGATTTATATCGGTGTCGTGGCGACATTCGTTATTTTGTAGACCGCCATTGCCTCAGAACGCTATGCCTAGAGACAGTGCGTAAAGCTGGTCTAACTGTTTTGGGCGAGCTCTTTCATCAATTTGGAGAAGCAGGAGGGGTCACTGGCGCCGTTGTCCTAGCGGAGTCTCATTTAGCCATCCACACTTGGCCGGAAAAGCGCTACGTCACCTTAGACGTGTATGTCTGTAACTACAGCCAAGACAATCGGGGCAAAGCACAAGCACTGTTTAATCAACTGGTTGCTGTTTTTGACCCCGAGTTACCCCGTACCCAATGTGTAGAGCGGGAATAGCCAGCGGTATTCAAGGTTCAGATTAGGATCAGAGTAATTCGCAATGACAACCCATCATCTGTATCTTCTAGAGCAGCTCAACGCTGCCGCCGGTTACTATATCCGAGCCGATCGCTGTCTGTTGGCAAAAAAGACTCGTTACCAAGAACTGGCGCTCTACGAGTCTGCCCACTTTGGCAAGTTCCTGTGCTTGGATCACCTCTTTATGACCTCGGAAGCCGATGAATTTTTCTACCATGAAAATCTCATTCATCCGGCAGCGATAACGCATCTAGCACCACGGTCAGCTCTAATTATTGGGGGTGGCGATGGCGGTGCAGCCGAGGAAATCCTCAAATATCCCACAATCGAGCAGGTAGTTTTAGCGGAGTTGGATGAGGAGGTCGTTGAGGTCTGTCGTCAACATTTAGGCACGATTCACCGGGGTGCCTTTGAAGACCCCCGCCTCCAACTAGTGATTGGCGATGGTCGCACCTATCTGGAAAACACAAGTGCCCAGTTTGATTTAATCCTTCTCGACCTCACTGATCCCCAAGGTCCTTCCCTGAACCTTTACACCCAAGAGTTTTATCACCTTTGTAAGCAGCATCTAGCAGCGGCAGGACTGGTTGCTCTGCATGTAGAATCGCCAATTGCTCGGCCTACCACCTATGCTCGCTTGGTTACGACGCTGCGGCAAGTTTTCCCAATTGTCCGCCCCTACTTGGTGTATATTCCCCTGTACGGTACGCTGTGGGGAATGGCAACAGCCTCGGAAAGCAGTGACCCCTGTACCCTTACAGCAGCAGAGGTGGAGCAGCGAATTGCCACAAGGGGGATTTCTGACCTCCGCTTCTACAATGGCGAGACCCATCAGGGAGTCTTTGCGCTGCCAAACTTTATCCGCACGCTGCTAAGTCAGCCGCTTACGCCGCTCACGGATGGGAATACCACTCTTGAAGAAGAGCCACCAACCTCACGGCTGAAAATTATTCCCCAAACCTAAAGCTTGCACATTGCCTTCCTGATTTAGCTCAGGAAGGCTCTGGGTTGAGTTCTGCTCTGATTTGAGGAGTGATGCAGCCGCCTAGGTGCCCGATGTCCATGAGTTCATGTACTCCACCTGCTCAGGGGTGAGGCTATCAATGGCAATCCCCATGGCTTGGAGTTTCAAACGGGCAATTTCTTGATCTACGGCAGCGGGGATGGGATGGATACCCGCAGCCAACTGACCTTTATTTTTCACAAGGTACTCACAGGCCAAGGCTTGGTTGGCAAAACTCATATCCATTACACTAGCGGGGTGGCCTTCAGCAGCCGCAAGGTTAATCAGTCGTCCTTCACCCAACACAATGATGGATTTGCCACTCGGCAGAATGTATTCCTCGGTAAAGTTGCGCACTACCCGCACTTCTTTGGCAAGGGTTTTTAGGGTGGCAAGGTCAATTTCAATGTCAAAGTGACCAGAGTTGGCTACCATTGCCCCATCTTTCATGACGGCAAAGTGCTCTGCCCGAATCACGTGCTTATTCCCCGTCACTGTAATAAAAATATCGCCGAGGGGGGCAGCTTCCAGCATTGGCATGACCCGGAAGCCATCCATGACTGCTTCAATGGCTCGCACAGGATCAATTTCGGTCACAATCACGTTGGCGCCCATGCCCCGTGCCCGCAGGGCTGTCCCTTTACCGCACCAGCCATAGCCAGCAACCACAACAGTTTTCCCCGCTAGGAGAATGTTCGTTGCTCGAATGATGCCATCTAGCGTGGATTGACCGGTGCCGTAGCGGTTGTCAAAGAAGTGCTTGGTGTCGGCATCGTTGACGTTAATGGCGGGAAAAGTGAGGACGCCATCGCGGAACATGGCCTTGAGGCGCACAATACCAGTGGTGGTTTCTTCGGTGGTGCCAATAATGTCGCTGAGTTGGTGCTGGCGTTCTTTCACCAAAGTGGCAACCACATCACAGCCGTCATCAATGATGATGTTGGGGCGGTGATCAAGGGCAATATTGACGTGGCGTCTATAGGTGGCGGTGTCTTCCCCTTTTTGGGCAAAGACTGGAATGCCATAGTTCACCACTAGACTAGCGGCCACATCGTCTTGGGTAGAAAGGGGATTACTGGCAATGAGCACTGCATCTGCACCTCCGGCTTTGAGGGCGATCGCCAGATTGGCAGTTTCTGTGGTCACATGGCAGCAGGCGGCTAGGCGAATCCCCGCAAGGGGTTTTTCTTTCTCAAAGCGATCGCGAATCTGACGCAGCACTGGCATCTCCCGCCCTGCCCATTGAATCCGTTGCTGCCCTAAAGGTGCAAGGCTCAAGTCTTTGACATCGTGACGAACTGGGGCTTCAGGCTTAATCGGAGAAGACACCATACTGCAGTTCCTAAAAAAGGTTACGGCTTCCCATTATACGCAAGAATCGCCTAAGGGGACTTCTTCCGCAGTGCCCAACTGGTAACCGTACCACCGGGGAGAATGGGTAAATTCACGGTGGCAATTTCCAAAAGATGCCCTTTGCGATTGCGAAACTGAAAGGTGCAAATCTCCACCCCCACCAGTTGACAGCCCATCAGTTCACTGTAGCCTTGACTCAGCAAATAGGCCACAATTGGCGTCGTTGTTAGATTCATCATTGGTGGACTGACCACGGGCTGCCAACCGCGATCAATGAGGCGTTGGCGGGCATCGGCATAGCTCATTCCTTGGCGTAACGGGGGTATCCCCTGGGCAAAGGTATCTGGGGCAAGCCCTACCCCTGCTGCCAGTAAACCAAGGGCAATGATGCGTTTCAGCAATACCATAGCAATTGCTTGTTAAATGCCAATCGCTATACGCTACAAGGGGAGCGCTCATGCAGGTTCAACAGACGGAGATTCAGCCCCCACCGCTTCTTTAGCGGCATAGAGCACTTCCACGGCAATCTCACCCATTCCCTGTTCAAACGCAAATTTTTCAGTGTTGCGCTTTACTTTGCCACGCACAAATCAGGTGAAGGAATTGTAGATTAACTCTACTAGTTGATTGGTGCCTTCATCGCCCAAGAAGGGTCGGTAGCCCACGGGAAAGTCCTGAATATGGCTGGGGGCAGCAATAACACCACAGGGAATGTTGAGGCGTTTACCCACAGGGCGCTCCATCTGAGTGCCAAAGATGGCTGTGGGTTCAACACGGGCGATCGCGATCCTAGCGAGGTCGTTTTCCAAGGCTGAGAAAACGTTGCAAAGCTTTAGGGAAGTGGGGGAGCAGCCTAATATACCAACATCTTTCCCCTCTCCCCTAAAATTGATCAATACTGCAATTCCAGTTTAGCTTGCCCGTTTTTAAGGACACCCTAGGATGGTTGCTTACGAATTTAGACCCGGTCTTGAGGGTATTCCCGTTGCCCAATCGGCCATTAGTTATGTGGATGGCCAAGCCGGTATTCTTGAGTATCGCGGTGTCCCAATTCAGGAACTAGCGGAAAAAAGCACATTTTTGGAAACCGCCTTTTTGTTGATTTGGGGCTACTGGCCAACCAAGGAGGAATTGGCAGCTTTTGAGCACGATATTACCTATCATCGCCGCGTCAAATATCGGATTCGTGACATGATGAAATGCTTCCCCGACAGTGGCCACCCCATGGACGCCCTCCAAGCCTCGGCGGGAGCATTGGGATTATTCTATTCACGGCGGGCACTTGACGATCCAGAGTACATTCGTGCAGCGGTCGTTCGTCTATTAGCAAAAATTCCAACCATGGTGGCGGCGTTTCAACTCATCCGCAAGGGAAATGATCCGGTCATGCCCTGTGATGAACTGGACTACGCAGCCAACTTTCTCTATATGCTCAATGAGCGGCATCCTGATCCCTTTGCAGCGCGGGTGTTTGATATTTGCTTGATTCTCCATGCCGAGCACACGATGAATGCCTCCACCTTCTCGGCGCGGGTGACGGCCTCAACATTGACAGATCCCTATGCCGTGGTTGCTTCAGCAGTGGGTACCCTAGCCGGGCCACTCCATGGAGGTGCCAATGAAGATGTGATCAATATGCTCGCAGAAATCGGCAGTGTGGAGAATGTCCGTCCTTATGTGGAAAAGTGCATCCAGAATAAGGTCAAAATTGCTGGGTTTGGCCACCGCGTGTATAAAGTAAAAGATCCCCGCGCTACAATTTTGCAGAAGTTGGCGGAACAGTTGTTTGATAAGTTTGGGGGCGATCGCTACTACGACATTGCTCTGAAACTAGAAGAAGTGGTGGGCGAATATCTCAGTTACAAGGGGATTTATCCCAATGTAGATTTTTACTCTGGCCTTGTTTATCGGCGGCTGGGGATTCCCAGTGACTTGTTTACACCTGTGTTTGCGATCGCCCGGGTGGCGGGTTGGCTAGCCCACTGGAAGGAACAGCTAGAGGCCAATCGCATCTATCGCCCCACCCAAGTCTATACAGGTGCCCACAATCAGCCCTATGTACCCATGGAGGAACGCAATCATCGCCCCTAACTCTTGATCCTCAATTCCCCCCTGACTAAGCTGCTTTATAGTGGCGGTATCCTTGTGGAGTTTCTGATGGCAAAGGCAAAATCCAGCAAACGGCAAGCAGCCAAAACGGCAAAAACCTCGAAATCTACCCCGTCAACCTCGACAAAACAGGCAGCAACCGTTGCTCCTGAACCCACCTCTGTAGATCCCGCTAGTCTTACCTACGAGGCGGTGATTGGCTTAGAGATTCACTGCCAACTGAGTACCCAAACCAAAATTTTCTCCAGTAGCTCAACTCAGTTTGGGGCACCCCCAAATACCAATATCGATCCAGTGTGTTTGGGTTTGCCGGGAACCCTCCCTGTGTTAAATGAAAAGGTACTCGAATATGCGGTGAAGGCGGGCTTAGCCCTCAATTGTCAGATTGCCCCCTACAGCAAGTTTGATCGCAAGCAGTATTTTTATCCCGATTTGCCAAAAAACTATCAAATCTCGCAGTATGACCTGCCCATTGCCCAGCATGGCTACCTAGAGATTGAATTGGTGGATGATAACGGCACCGCCAGCCGAAAAAAAATTGGCATTACTCGTCTGCACATGGAGGAAGATGCCGGCAAACTGGTTCACGCGGGGAGCGATCGCCTGTCCGGCTCCACCTACTCCTTAGTGGACTTGAATCGAGCGGGAGTACCCCTTGTTGAAATTGTCTCTGAGCCAGATCTGCGCACGGGTCAAGAGGCTGCCGAATACGCCCAAGAACTGCGGCGCATTCTCCGTTACTTGGGGGTTTGCGATGGCAATATGCAGGAGGGGTCACTGCGCTGCGATGTCAATATCTCTGTGCGCCCCGTGGGCAGCAACACCTTTGGCACGAAGGTGGAGATTAAAAACATGAACTCCTTTAGTGCCATCCAGCGCGCCATTGACTATGAAATTGAGCGGCAAGTGGCTGCCGTCAAAGCGGGAGAACCCATTGTGCAAGAAACCCGCCTCTGGGATGAAGCCACTCAGCAAACGCGCACCATGCGCGTCAAGGAAGGTTCCAGTGACTACCGCTACTTTCCTGAACCCGATCTTGGCCCAATTGAAGTCAGTGCTGAGCAATTGGCGGCATGGCGTGCAGATCTGCCTGAACTGCCAGCGCAAAAGCGTCACCGCTACGAGACTGAGTGGGGTTTACCGCCACAGGATGCCCGCGTTCTTACTGATGAGCGCACCGTTGCCGAATATTTTGAAGCCACGGTTGCTGCTGGGGCACCCCCGAAATTGGCGGCCAACTGGATCATGGGCGATATTACGGCCTATCTCAAGGAACAAAAGCGGGGGATTGAGACCCTGCCCTTGAAGCCTGCTGAATTGGCGGAACTGATCCAACTCATTGAGGCGGGCACAATCAGTAGCAAAATGGCTAAAGATTTGCTGCCTGAATTACTGGCTCACGGTGGCTCCCCCAAAGTCCTCGTGGAACAAAAAGGCCTCAGTCAGATCTCTGATGTGGCTGTCCTGGAGGCGATGATCGATGAAGTGCTGGCGGCGCATCCCAATGAACTGGAGCAATACCGCGCTGGCAAAACAAAACTTCAGGGCTTCTTTGTTGGCCAGATGATGAAAAAAACCGGTGGACGGGCTGATCCCAAGCTGACCAATCAACTCTTGGCCAAAAAACTAAACGCAACTGGTTAAAGCAGCCTGAAGCGTCGGTAACAGGTGAGCAATCAAGTGTTCGGGATAGACCCCTAGGGAAGTCGCCTGTTGTTCTGCTTGAAGTCCTGCTTGGGCATGCCACCAGACACCACAGCAAGCTGCGGTAAGAGCCTCCTGCTGTGCCAGCAGACCGCCAATGAGACCGGTGAGCACATCACCGCTACCCCCTCGAGCAAGGGCAGGGGTACTCTCAGGATTGATCCAGAGGTCACCTTTAGAAGAGGCAATGGCTGTCCGTGCCCCCTTGAGAACCACAACGGCATTACTGCGAGCTGCGGCTGCTGTGACTTGGTCGAGGCGATCGCCCCCTGCTGCCACAAGGTCTGGAAAGAGGCGGCGAAATTCCCCGTAGTGGGGAGTCAAAATCGTGGAATTTGGCAGTGGCCAAGGGGTGAATTTGGCTAGGATATTCAGGGCATCGGCATCCAAAACTAGCGATCGCCCAGCCCTCAGAACCGTTTCCACAACCCCTACTGCCTCAGGGGTCAACCCCGGTCCGCAGGCAATGGCTGAGAACCGGGTTAAATCTAAAGTCTCTGGTAAGTGAGCGATCGCCCCTGTGGGAGTTTCAGGACAGCCGACAACAATCGCATCGGGAACTCGCATCAAAACAAGGGGCTTCAAAGACTGCGGCACGGCCACCACCAACATCCCTACCCCTGTACAGCGTGCCGCGAGCGCACTGAGGAGAATACTGCCGCCGTAGGCCGTCGAGCCACCCAACAGGAGCAACTGCCCCTGTTGGTACTTGTGGGTAATGGGCGATCGCCCTAGGGGCAGGTCTTGCCAACACGTCTGATCTAAACAAAATCCTCGAGGAGTTGTGGCCAAGACCTCCTCAATGATTGAGGCGGGAATATCGAAAGGGATTAACACACCCTGCCCCACCCATGGCTGTGCCTCTTCCACCAACAGCCCCCGCTTCCACAGGCCTAGGCAAAGGGTGCGATCGGCCTGAATTGCCGCCCCTAAAACCGCTCCTGTATCACTGTGTAGCCCCGAAGGGACATCAATGCTGACCCGTGGTTGCCTCCAGGTATTGATCTGATTGATGCTGTGGGTGAGTTCCCCCGTCAGCTCTCGCTCTAGGCCAAAGCCAAAGAGACCATCGACAATGAGATTAACCTCCTGTAGCGCTGCTACAGTCTGCACAAAAGGAATGCCAAGAAAGCGGGCATAGCGGGCATGATCCGCCGTCAGGGGCTTCAAGCGATCAAAGGGCTGCCAGAGGGTGACCGCATACCCTCGGTGCCAGAGTTCCCGTGCCACCACTAAAGCATCGCCGCCGTTGTGCCCGGGACCGGCCAAAATGCCTACACGGGGATACTGTGCCCTTGGAAACTCACTCTGGAGAAAATGACTAAGGCGCTGTCCCACCTTTTCCATCAGGGCTGGCACAGGGAAGCCGCGATTGAACATCGCTCCCTCAATGGCTTGCATTTCAGCCGTGGTGACAATAGGCGAAAATCGAGTTCTTGTCATCGCTGTCCAATCCATCGCTGACCTAGGGGAACCGCTTGGCGTGCTCCCGTGACTTGGGGCAAATTCCCCGACAGCCCCAACTCATGCCAGTAGGCAAGAATAGCAAAGGCGATCGCCTCCTTTGCATCCACGGGTATCCCAGCAGCAGCAGTTGTTGTTTCCACTGGGATCTCCCCTAGATGGATGCGAAGACGATCCCTAAGAAAGCCATTGTGGGCACCGCCGCCACACAAAAGAACCCGCTGCGGTTTTTGGGGCAAAAATTGACAATAGCTCTCAACAATACTGCGGGCAGTGAATTCTGTGAGGGTGGCCAAAATATCGGCGGGGGCTAACCCCCCTGCATCGGCACGGCACCGCTGCCAAAAAGCGACCCCAAAGTGCTCTCGCCCTGTGGACTTAGGCGGTAGCTGATGAAAGAAGGGGTCTTGTAGCCAGCTATCCACCAAGGGTGCGATAATTTTGCCCTGCCGTGCCCATGCCCCATCGGCATCGTAGGTGCATTCTCCCCCAGATAATTCCATGACTGCTAGGTCAAGCAACATATTGCCGGGGCCAGTATCCCAGCCCATCACCCCTTTGCCGTCAGGATCCTCTAGGTGGGGGGGCAAGTAGGTGACATTGCCAATCCCGCCGATATTTTGCACACAGCGCACTTCCGTGGGATGACTCAGCAGACACCAATCCACCCGAGGCACAAGGGGCGCCCCCTGACCGCCCAAGGCAATATCTTGAGCACGAAAGTTAGCAATGGTGGTAATACCCGTGCGCCAAGCAATCCAGTCTCCCCGTCCCAGTTGCAGGCTATAGCCTAGGCAATCGCCAGTGGGGGGGCGATGAAAGACCGTTTGACCATGGGAGCCAATGAGTTCTGCGGGGGGATATCCCTGTTGAACAGTTTGTGCCGCATGAGCAAAGGCTTCAGCAATTGCCCCATCCAAGTCTGCCAAGGCTGCAAGGGTCAAGGATTTTTCGCCACAAATTTCCAGAATCTGCTGCCGCAGGTCGGGGGGATAGGGCACCGTACAAAAATTAAGCACCTGTACCTGAAGATCGCGATCGCGTCCCTGTAGTTCCACCAAAGCTGCATCCACACCATCTACCGAGGTGCCGCTCATCAGGCCAATGACACGCATAATTTGCGCCTACAGCAGTTGATATTTCGTTTCCGCCAAGCAATAGAGGGGACGCCAAACGAAGCGGTTGGTTAAAACCACTAATAGGGACATCACTGCCGTTGCTGCCATCAGTAGGGGAAAATCCCCCCGAGCACTAGCCTCAGAAATGATGGCCCCCAAACCAAGGGTCTGCTCCGTTTGATTCTGAAATTCCACATATTCACTGACGATGCTGGAGTTCCAAGCTCCCCCCACAGCGGTAATGATGCCGGTAATCAAATAGGGAAAAATACCCGGCAAGATCAGGACGCGCCACCGCTGCCACCAAGAGAGTTGATAGACCACCGCTGCTTCAAATAATTCCGTGGGAATCGCTTGGGCACCGGCAATGACATTAAAAAGGATGTACCACATTGTACCCAGCATCATCAGCGCCACAGAGCCAATCTCTAAGCCTCCACCCATATTGGCAAGCGCCAACAGTAGGACAGGAAAGAGCGCCGTAGCCGGCACCGATGCCGCAATTTGGACAATGGGTTGCAACACTTGAGCCGCACGGGGATTGCGCCCGATCGCTACCCCCACCGGAACTGTCCAGACTAAAGACAGAATCAGAGCCGCCATTACCCGCAGCGTTGTCAGAACTGCCCCTAGACCAATTTGCCGCCAATCTTGCCAACTGACACTAAACATTTGTCGCAAAAAGGCGATCGCCCCCCAAACCACAAACACCGCCAAAATCAGCAAAATAATCGGTGTTATCGGCCAGTTGCCTTGACTACTCTGGGGTACAAGGGATTGACGTGGCTGTTTAGGGCGCAACTGCTCATCGAGTCGTTCCCAAACGGGAGCAAAGATATTCTGGTGGAAGGCTCGCAATGTGGGCGATCGCCGCAGGAAATCAAGAACAAAAGATTTAGGTACATTTTCCGCCTCCACCATCTCCACCTTGAATTTTTCACCCCAGGCAATGAGAGGGCGCCACACCAAAATATCAATGATGATGATGACGCCAATCAGAACCACCAGACCATAGGCCAAGGCTGCATAATTCTGTTGGTTAGCGGCCTCCGCCAGATAGGAGCCTAACCCGGGCAACGTAAAGGTTTTCTCGCCAATGGTAAAAGACTCGATCGCCATCAAGAAAAACCAACCGCCGGCCACTGACATCACACTATTCCAGATCAAGCCAATGGCACCCGCTGGCAGATCCAGTGTCCACACCTGCTGCCACCACCCCAGTCGATAAATTTTCGCCACCTCCCGCAGCTCCCGGGGCACACCAATCAAAGACTGGTAAAAGCTAAATGTCATGTTCCAAGCCATCCCCGTGAAGATGAGAATAATGGCCGCCGACTCCACACCAATACGACTCCCCGGAAACAGAGCAATCAGTGCCAGCACCACCCCGGGTAGAAACGACAGCACGGGAATCGATTGCAGAATATCCAGAAGAGGCAACAGGATTTTTTCGGCAGTACGGTTGTAATAGGCAATATAGGAATAAAGGATGCTAAACACCAAAGAAATAATGTAGGCAATCAGCATCCGCAGGAGCGTTTGGGCGGTGTAACTCGGCAAGACCGCTGGACTCAGCTCAATAGTAATCGTGGGATCGTACTCTTTTGTGAACTGAGCAGCGGTATTGACAATCCAAAAGATCAGGGCAACCAAGGCCAAAATAATCAGGCCATCTTGCCATGTCCAAGGACGACTTAGCGTTTGATTATCGGGGGTGAGGGGGCGTGTCATCGCGGCCTCCACAAGGTAAGCTCCACGAGGCAAATTATAGCCACATCCTTGTATCCACAAAACTTAATGCTAAATGCAAGCCAGAATACCGCCGAGTTTCCTAACAATACCTAAGATTTAGAGAATGACTCATTATCCCCTTCCTCTATGCTTTTTCGTCGCACCAAAATTGTCGCCACCATTGGTCCTGCCAGTCGATCTCGGGAAGTGATTCAACAAATGCTGGCCGCAGGAATGAATGTGGCGCGGTTAAATTTTTCCCACGGCAATTATGAAGATCATGCAGCAACCATTGCCCTGCTGCGACAAGTGGCCAATGAAGAGGCAACACCTCTGACGCTCCTGCAGGATTTACAAGGTCCGAAAATCCGTGTTGGCGAGCTTCCTGAAGGGAGCATTGAATTAGTGGAAGGGGCGCAAGTGAACCTCGTGCCGCTCACCGCGAAACAGACGCAAGGCATTGGGATTGATTACCCCTATCTTGCCGAAGAGGCGCAGCCAGGGATGCAGGTGCTCTTGGATGATGGCCTCTTAGAATTAGTCGTCGAAGCGGTTGAAGGAGATATCGTCATCTGCCGTGTTGTGCAGGGCGGCACGCTGAAAAGTCGTAAAGGGGTAAACTTGCCGGATCTGAATCTGCGGTTGCCTTCCCTCACGGACAAAGATAAGCAAGACATTCAATTTGGCATTGAGCAAGGGGTTGATATTATCTCCCTGAGTTTTGTGCGCCGCGCCGAGGATCTTTGGGAGTTGCGAGAGTACCTTGCTGCCCACGGTGCGGGGGATATGCCAGTGCTGGCCAAAATCGAGAAACCCCAAGCAGTGGAAAATCTCTCGGCAATCTTGGGTGTAGCCGATGCCGTTATGGTTGCCCGTGGGGATCTGGGCGTAGAAATGCGGGTAGAGAAAGTCCCACTGCTGCAAAAGCAAATCATTCGTGAGTGCAACTACCGCAGTATTCCCGTAATCACGGCAACGCAAATGCTGGAAAGTATGATCCACAATCCCCGACCAACGCGGGCAGAGGCCAGTGACGTTGCCAACGCCATTCTCGATGGCACCGATGCAGTGATGTTGTCAGGCGAATCGGCAGTGGGAGCTTTTCCTGTGCAAGCGGTGAAAATGTTGGCGCGCATTGCGGCAGATGTAGAGCCGCACCTTGAATTTGAGAATATGCCCGCCTACCGCAATGATGAGACCCATGCACTGGGGGAGGCCTTGACTACAATTACCCAAATCCTTGATCTGCGGGCGATCGCCTGCTTTACGGAAACGGGCTACACCGCAACTATTGCCTCTGGAGAACGGGTAAAACCCATGATTGTTGCCTTTACCGATCGCCCGCGGGTTTATCACTGGATGAATTTGCTCTGGGGCGTGAAGCCGATTCTTTTGGAAGTGCTCCCCCTGACCTTTGAAGGGATGATTGCCGTGGCTGAAAACCAACTTAAGGAGCGTCAAATAGCCACCGAGGGAGATAAGATTGTCATTTTAGGCGGGATTCCTGCCCAAACTCCCCAAGGAACCAATTTTATTAAGATTCATACCCTGCGTTCCTAAGGGGGAACAGCACCCCATCCACGGCAGTCTAGAGAAACAAAAAGTTCACAAGTGTTCGAGTTAACTGTGGTGAATACCGCTATAAAAGAGACACTGACGCCTATTTATACCCTTGGTCTGGCCGCTCTTCTTTTTGGGGGAGCAGTGGTGATTGCTAAGCAACCCGCCGTAGGTCAACAAGCCCAACGTATCCTCACGGTAACCGGCCGGGGCACAGAAGCCATTTCTGCTACCCTTGCCCAAGTCAGCCTTGGCGTTGAAGTTCAAGGCCGTACAGCTCAGGAGGTGCAGCAGGAGGTGGCGCGGCGCGCCAATGCCGTTTTGGCGGTACTGCGGACACGGGAGGTCAGTCAACTGCAAACCACGGGGCTAAGCCTCACGCCCAACTATCAGTACACGAATAATCAGCGCATCTTGGTGGGCTATATTGGTCGCAATACAGTGAGCTTTCGCATTGCCAGCGATCGCGTGGGTTCCCTTCTTGATGCTGCTGTCCAAGCGGGCGCAACCACGATCGAGAACATCAGCTTTACTGCCCCAGAGGCCACCATTGCTGCTGCCCAACGCACTGCCCTACAGCGGGCCACCCAAGAGGCTCAAAGTCAAGCCCAAGCAGTCCTAAGCGTCCTCAATCTCCAACCGCGCCAAGTAATGAGTATTCAGATTAGTCAGACAACGCCACCGCCTAGACCCTTTGCTGTGCGCGCGGCAACAATGGCGGAGAGTACGCCTGTGGTCTCCGGGGAGTTACAGGTGGAGGCAAGTGTAACGCTGCAAATTAACTACTAAGGTAATGGCTATTGATTTCCGTTGGTGGCGGGGGAGCTGTGTGGCACTTGCTGTCATTTTGCCAGTGATGGCTCAAGCGCCAGAAACGATTGAAGCACCACAACAAGTGCTTCCTTTGCCGGGTGCCCTTGATCAAGTGCCGGTGTTTAATAGCAACAGCCCAGAGATAGTCCAGCGGCCTGGCATTCTCTTGTCCACATTTCCGCCGGCAGGCAAAGCCACCCCCAGTGCCCACTTGGACTTTCCGTTTCGCAATCGCTTTGATATTTTTGCCCACCATATTGCCCGTCCCCTCGACCCGCAGGAGCGGACGACCCTCTACTTGGGAATTCTCGCCTATAATCCCCGCTCTGAACCGGTAACGGTGAATCTAATCCATGCCGCCAGTTACCTCAGTCAACCGGAGGCTCCCTTTCATCCCCTGCCCAGTCAACAGGTAAATGATCTAGGGCAAATTTTTGCTGGTCCTGGCGATCGCGTCATGCTGGATATCCTGCGGCAACGACGGCAACTGGGCTGGCCAGCGCAAGTTCTGATTCCTCCCCGCCGCTATGCCCTAATCGCCAATTTACCGATTCCTGTGCAAGGACTCGAGCCGCCTCTCAATGGCCGTTCCCTACTGATTCGTGCCCGCAGCAGCGGTGAGATTTACCTTGCCAGTTTAGCCCGCTTTGGCCATGAACCGCCGACCCTAGAGCAATGGCAGCAGACTCTCATTGAAGGGAGACTGGTCACGCCCCGCGATCGCCCCCCCAC
>NZ_JARJMS020000076.1:0-57487 GCF_029335995.1 Thermosynechococcus sp. Uc | reverse complement strand
CTGTGAGCAGGTGCCCCTGATTGTGGATGGGGGTCGCTGTCGCTATGGACAGCGAGGAACCCTTGTGGACTTCACCTTAGAATTTCCAACAATTATGAACTTTGGCCCTGTCTCTGTGGATGATTTACGACCTATACTACCCAACATCATTTTGCCGTCTCACCTAATGAAATAGGTATAATCGTTAAGCGTTGTCTCGCTACCGCTGGGGGATGCACGATTTCTCAGGATAACCAGTGCCTACTCATTACCGGCGTGGATACGGGTGTAGGCAAAACAATGATCACACGGGCACTATGGTCTTACGCGCATCGCTATCGTCCCCAAGAACGTTGGGGTATTTTCAAACCGATGCAGAGCGGGACTGCAGTTGAGATTGGAGACGGGGACTATTACTGCCAAACGCTGCCTCTGGAACAAACAGCCAGTGAAGTGTGCCCCCTTAGTTTGACAGCACCCCTTGCTCCTCCCATTGCTGCCGAATTGGAACAACGCACGATTGATTTGGTGCCAGTGTGGCAAACTTACCAGCAGCTTCAGGAGCGCTTTGATTACCTTTTAGTCGAAGGGATTGGCGGTCTAGGGTCACCGATAACGTGGGAGTGGACGGTGGCGGATTTGGCGGCCGCTTGGAAGTTGCCCATTGTCTTGGTGGCAACGGTGCGCTTGGGAGCGATCGCCCAAGTTGTGGCCAATGTGAGCCTTGCCCGGCAGTACAAGTTAGACATTCGCGGTTTGATTCTCAACTGCGTCAACCCCTGTACAGACACAGAGATTGCACAGTGGACGCCCCCCGCCTTCCTCAGTCACTTGACCCAAGTGCCGGTGCTGGGGGTGCTGCCTTGGGGGCAACCCACAAATGAGGAGTTAGCCGAGATTGTGGCTGAGTGGCCTCTAGACCTGCTTTGGCGCTAGGCCAACTATTTTGGCCTGACAAGGAAGCATAATAATTAAACTGATACTAGCCAAATTGACCCCTTACTGGTGACCACTCGTCTATGCTAAAGCTCTATGGCGGTGCCAAATCCCGTGCCAGTATTGTTCGCTGGTATTTAGAAGAATTGGAAATTCCCTATGAATTTGTGCTGATGGATCTGCAAGCAGGGGAGCAGCAGCAGCCCGACTTTCTCAAACTCAACCCCATGGGTAAAGTTCCTGTGATCGTAGATGGGGATGTGGTGCTGTGGGAATCGGGAGCAATTTTGCTTTATCTTGCTCAAGTCCACGGTGAACTGCCCAAGGATGCGGCGGCGGCTGCCCAAGTTTATCAATGGGTACTGTTTGCCAATTCCACGTTGACACAGGCAATGTTTCCGCCTGAAAATCGCGATCGCCAACTACCCCGCCTCCTTAAGGGCATTGAGACAGCCCTCACGGGGCACTCCTACATTCTGGGCAATGACTTCTCAGTTGCCGATGTTGCCCTGGGGTCAGTGCTGGCCTATCTTCAGATGCTCTTTCAGGTGGATCTAAGTCCCTATCCTGCGGTGGCGGACTACGTCGCTCGCTTGCAACAGCGACCTGCATTCCAGAAGGGCTTAATGGGAGCTTCGGCATGAATGTCATCTTTCGCGAAGTGAATCCCTTTGATTTATGGATTTGGGTGGAATTTGCCGCACCCCCTTCGTCTGTGGAGCAGCAGTATCTTGAAGAAGTCTTTAACTCGTGGTTTTTCCTAGGGAAATTGGGGGGATTTAATGCCGAAAACCTACAGGTGCAGGAGACGGGGTTAGACCTCAATTACCTAGAGTATGATCGCGCCCAAGCAGATAGTTCAATGATGGCGGTGATGCATAATATGGGCGAGTTTGAGTACAACGATCGCTGGGCACGCTGCTGGTTTGACTTGGGCACCAGTGATGCTTTGGCCTTGGATGTGCTGATTAACGCCCTCAGTCAATTTAGTGAGGACTATGTGCCCCTAGAAACCCTCGTCATTGGCGGTGACAACCCCGAATGGCCAATCGCCACCAGTGAACAGCGGGAAAGGATTGAACAATCAGCGTGGAACTAAGTGCCCGTCGTCTTGCCCTTCAGGCTCTAGAGCAGGTGGCCAAGGGTACCTATGCCGATGTAGCACTCCATCAGACCCTACAGCAGTCTGCTCTTCAGGGGGGCGATCGCGCTCTGGTCACTGAACTGGTCTATGGCAGTGTCCGCCAACAGCGCACCTTAGATACCCTAATTCAGGGGTTTTGCCCCAAAGTGCCTCCCCTACCGGTACAGCTTGTGCTGCGCCTAGGTCTGTACCAACTGCGCTACTTGGATCGCATTCCCCCCCATGCCGCAGTGCACAGCAGCGTGGAACTGGTTAAAGAAATGGGCTGGGGGCGCTTTGCCGCACTGGTGAATGGGGTCTTGCGCCGCTACAGCCGCTCCCCCACCGATCCCCTGCCCACCCTACTTGCTGACCTGCCGCTGGTGTCTCAACTGGGATGCCGCTATAGCTTTCCCGATGAACTGGTTGGCGCTTGGTTAGAACGTTTGGGAGAGCGGGAATCTATTGCCCTCTGTGAATGGTTTAATCAGGCTCCCCGCCTCGATCTGCGCCTCAATCCCCTGCGGACAACCGCTGAGCGTCTGATGACGGACTTTGAGGCAGCAGGTTACAGTTTGCAGTTCATTCCCCACCTACCCCAAGGACTGGTTCTACCCCACTGTGGCCAGCCAATGCAGGAACTTCCCGGCTATGCCGAAGGTCACTGGTCAGTTCAAGACCGGGCGGCGCAATGGGTCGGCCATCTCCTGGATCCGCAGCCCGACGAGGTGGTGATCGATGCCTGTGCAGCGCCGGGGGGTAAAACCACTCATATTGCTGAGTTGATGGCAGATCACGGCCGCGTCATTGCCTGCGATCGCGCCCCCAGTCGTCTGCGGAAGTTAGAGCACAATCGCGATCGCCTAGGCTTGAGGAGTATTGAAATTTACACGCTTGACAGTGCAACAGCCGAGGATTTTGTAGAAGTTGGCGATCGCGTACTTTTGGATGTGCCCTGCTCCGGTACAGGAACGCTGCACCGCCATGCCGATGCCCGCTGGCAACCCTTGAGAACCCGCTTGGCTGAACTATTGCCCCTACAGGCTCAGCTTTTGGCCAATGTTTCTCGCTGGGTAAAACCTCAGGGGCTATTGGTTTATGCCACCTGTAGCCTAGAAGCGGCAGAAAATGAAGTCCAGATTCAGCAATTTCTCTCCTGCCATCCCCACTGGCACATTGAACCGCCCCCTCCCGACTTTCCCCTAGAGGCTGCACCTGAAGGTTGGATCACCGTGTGGCCACAGCGACAGGATATGGACGGTTTTTTTATGGTGCGGTTGCGACGCGATAGCTAAGCCCCAAAGCAACCAGTATTAAGATACAAACGCCCATCAGGCCGGCGATTGGATTACCGTTAACCCCCGTCAGCCACTCTGGGGCTACACCGGTATAGCTCACTAATTTGCCGACATTAACGCCAAAATAGGCCCAGACCAACCCCCCATGGAGTCCCATGGGAAAGCCCAGCCGCCCCCCAAAGACCCACTTGCCCAAACCGAGAATCCAACCCAGCAGTGCCAAGCCAAAAAATTGCGGCCATGTGGCCAAAATAACCTCCAAAGGATGCAGATAGTGCAATGCCGCAAAAATCAGGCCATTGAGCAGCAAGGCAAACCACGGTTGATATTCTAGCTCTAGCTCCTGCAATAGCCAGCCGCGAAAGAGCAATTCTTCAGCAAAGCCCACAGCGACACCAGTCAGGACGCCATTCAACAGCAGCAGACCAAAGCGATCCGGTAGCCCCTGCCACATCACCCAACCAAGAAGTCCCTCTATCAGGAATAACAGGGCAACTAGAAAAACACCCGCGAACCAACCCCCTAGGGCATCCCGGCCAAAAATCCAGCCCCCCCTGAGACCGTAAAACCCTAAGGGCGATCGCTGTTGATGAACTCGCCGTCCCCAGACTCGCAGCAAAAAAATAAAGATCAGGTACAACAGCCCCATGTTGACAAAGCGAGCCGCACCGCCCTCTCCCCAGAAAAAATAAATACTCAAGCCCCAGGGCAGCCACAGCAGCAGCAGCGTCAAGGCAAAACTCAAGATGCGAATCCAAAAAGGGCGGCGGATCATCTGCCGCCAAAACTGTGAAAAAAGTGGCCTATTCAGCGGGTTCAATGGTACTCGTCAATCCTGCCATTTTCAGGCCTTCACAGTAAAATTCAGCGTGCTCAAGGGCACAGGTAATTACCAAAGCCACTCCTGTCGTGTGCGCCTCCATCATAATATCCACAGCTTGGGGTTGGGTGAGGCTTGGCACCGTCTTCAGCAATACCTCCACCACATACTCCATGGAGTTCACATTGTCGTTGTGAAGCAGCACACGATAGCGAGGAGCCAACTTGCGAACGGTTGTTGGTTTCTCAATAGTTTGCACTGACATTGTGAGCCATACCTCCATTCAGTGGAAGTTGAGTATGGAATCCACTAAATTATGCTTAAGATTTTAGCAAACCCATCACAGTTGCCCACCTTCAGAACGCAGGAGTGGAAAAGCAATCACATCCCGGATACTCGGCGAATCCGTCAGCAGCATCACCAAGCGGTCAATGCCAATCCCTAGACCCCCTGTAGGGGGCATCCCATATTCCAAGGCCGTGAGAAAATCCTCATCAACACTGTGGGCTGCCAAATCCCCAGCCGCCTTGCGCCGTGCCTGCTCCTCCAAGCGCTGCCGTTGTTCCAAAGGATCCGTTAACTCCGAAAAACTATTGGCGTGTTCGCGACCGACAATAAATAATTCAAATCGCTCCACTAGACCCGGTTGGCTGCGGTGGGGCTTAGCCAGCGGCGAAATCTCCACAGGGTAGTCAAGCACAAATGTGGGCTGAATCAGTGTGGGTTCAACGGTTTGCTCAAAGACTTCGTTGAGTACTCGCCCAATTGTGTCACAGGCGTCTAAGTCTTTTACCCCCACCTTTTGAGCTGTTTGCTTTGCTGTGGTCAGGTCGCTCAACTGGCGAAAATCAATACCAGTTACCTCTGCCACTGCATCGTGCATGGTTATTCGTCGCCACGGAGGCGTCAGGTCAATCGTTTCCCCCTGATAGGGAATCTTCAGTGTCCCCAGTACCTCCTTTGCCGCTGTGGTAATAATTGCCTCTGTTAGAGCCATCATATCGTTGTAGTCGGCGTAGGCCTGATAGACCTCAATGGAGGTAAATTCAGGGTTGTGCTTAGTTGAGATGCCCTCGTTGCGGAAGATCCGGCCCAATTCATAAACTTTCTCAAAGCCACCCACAACTAGGCGCTTCAAATGTAGCTCCGTGGCAATGCGCAAATAAAGCTGCATCTCCAATGTGTTGTGATACGTGATGAAGGGACGCGCTTCTGCACCGCCAGCTTCTGCCTGTAACACCGGCGTTTCAATTTCAATAAATCCCTGCTCATTCAGGTAGCGGCGAATGGCTGCGGTAATTAGCGCCCGCTTGCGGAAGGTGTCGCGCACATGGGGGTTGACAATAAGATCTACATAGCGCTGACGATAGCGTTTTTCTACATCTGTGAGGCCGTGCCATTTGTCCGGCAGAGGCAGCAGTGACTTTGTGAGGATACGGTAGGATTCCACCACCACGGAGAGCTCTCCCTTTTCAGTGCGCTTGAGGGTGCCTACAGCGCCAAGGATATCCCCGACATCTGTGAGGTGTTTCAAATCGGCAAAGGCGGCTTCTCCCATCCCTTGGGTGATAGTTTGCTTATCGAGGTAAAGCTGAATCGTGCCGCTGTCATCCTGAAGCGTAAAAAAGGCCAGCTTGCCAAAGACGCGCCGCGCCATAATGCGGCCAGCCACACTCACGCGATCGCCCACCGCTTCGCCCGCCGCCAAGTGGGTATATTTTTCCTGTAGAACTGCTGCAGTATGGGTGCGCTCCCAGCGATAGGCATAGGGGGTCATCCCTTGCATTTGCAATGTTTTTGCTTTTTCAATCCGTGTTGCCCGAATTTCGGCTCCCGTTGCCCCCACGTCAGCCATATTGGTAGAAACTCTCCACGATTAGCAAACCTTAACCTTTTCATTGTACGCTCTGGGGTTGATATCAACGCTGCAAAAGGGGAATCGAGTACAGTGGATGCTAGTGTGACTAACGAACCACAACCAACGGCTATGACCCCTGCGAAATCCCCTCGCCGTAAAGCTCCTGAATCCATTGATCTTGACAATCCACAGTACTACTTCAATCGCTCTTTAAGTTGGCTGGAATTTAATAAGCGGGTACTCCACGAAGCCTATGACCCCCGCACACCGCTACTAGAGCGGCTCAAATTTATGGCCATTTTCAGTTCCAACTTGGATGAATTTTTCATGGTGCGTGTGGCCGGTTTGAAGCAGCAAGTGGAAAGTGGCATTGTTCAAGGGGGAGCCGATGGTATGCCCCCAGCGGAGCAGTTACAAGCAGTGCGGCAATATCTGTTACCGATTGTTACCGAGCAACACCGCTATTTCGACCAAGAACTGCGTGCCCTCTTGGCAAAGGAAGCCATTTTCCTCACTCGCTTTAATGAGTTGACACCCGAGCAGCAGGCCTACCTCAACGACTACTTCCAAGCTCAAGTTTTTCCAGTGCTCACTCCTTTAGCAGTCGATCCGGCGCACCCTTTTCCCTATATTTCTAGCCTCAGTCTCAACCTTGCTGTTCTGATCCGTGATCCAGAATCTGGGCAAGAGCGCCTAGCAAGGGTGAAGGTACCGAATCAGTTTCCGCGCTTTGTGGCACTGCCCCAACATCTGTACTCACCCCAAGGTGCCCATTGGATCGGCGTTCCCCTTGAAGAAATTATTGCCCACAACCTCAGTGCCCTCTTTCCGGGGATGGAGATTCAGGCCTACTTTGCCTTTCGCATTACCCGTAGTGCCGATCTTGAACTGGAAACGGATAAGGCCGATGATTTACTGATTGCCATTGAGCAGGAAATTCGTAAACGGCGCTTTGGTTCTGTGGTGCGCCTAGAGGTGCAGCGAGGTATTCCATCGCTTTTGAAGCAAACTCTAATCGAGGAAATGGATCTCGAAGAGATAGATGTCTATGAACTCGATGGTCTGTTGTGCCTCAATGACCTTTTTGCCTTTGTGGCATTGCCCTTGCCCCAGCTTAAGGATCCGGAGTGGCACCCCCAAGTTCCTCCCCGTTTCCAGCGGGTAGAGGAACGAGAATCGATGTTTGACACCACAAGCGAAATTACGACCCTAGGCACGGACTATTGGGAAGCAGTTGCCAACGAACTCTTTGCCTTGATTCGGGAGGGGGATATCATTGTTCACCATCCCTACCATTCCTTTGCGGCAACGGTACAGCGCTTTATTACCTTGGCTGCCCATGATCCACAGGTGCTGGCAATTAAGATGACGCTCTATCGCACCTCAGGCGACTCACCGATTGTCAGTGCTCTAATTAAGGCAGCAGAGAATGGCAAACAAGTGGCTGTTTTGGTGGAGCTGAAAGCACGCTTTGATGAGGAGAACAATATCCTCTGGGCACGGAAGCTGGAGAAAGTTGGCGTCCACGTGGTCTATGGCGTGCCGGGGCTAAAAACCCACACTAAAACGGTTCTGGTTGTGCGCCAAGAGGCAGGACAAATTCGCCGCTATGTCCACATCGGCACGGGCAATTACAATCCGAAAACAGCTGGTCTTTATGAGGATCTAGGGTTGTTTTCCTGCCGCGAAGAATTGGGTGCTGATCTTTCAGAACTCTTCAATGTACTGACGGGCTATTCCCGCCAACGGGAGTATCGTCAGCTTCTCGTTGCTCCGATTACCATGCGCGATCGCACGCTTCAACTCATTTATCGCGAGATTGAGCACGCCCGCAATGGCCAACCGGGACGGATTATTGCCAAGATGAATGCAATTACGGATACACAAGTGATCCGTGCCCTTTATGAAGCTTCCCAAGCTGGGGTAGAGATTGATCTTATTATTCGTGGCATGTGCTGCCTCCGTCCCGGGGTGCCAGGGGTGAGCGATCGCATTCGGGTGATTAGTATTATTGGCCGCTTTTTGGAGCACTCACGGATTTTTTACTTTGGCAATAATGGTGAACCCGAATACTACATTGGCAGTGCTGACTGGCGATCGCGCAACTTAGACCGTCGCGTTGAAGCTATTACCCCCATTCAAGACCCCAAAATTCAAGAAGAACTCAAAGCACTACTGGAGATTCTGTTAGCAGACAATCGCCAAGCGTGGGAACTGCAACCCGATGGCACCTACCGTCAACGGCAGCCAGCGCCAGGGGAACCGGAACGCGGCACCCACAGTGTGTTGATGGCACGCACCCTCAAGGAAGTACAAGCAAGCCGCTAATTAGCCTTGGCATATCCTTGAGCCATGGCTCGGAAGTCTGGACTCGTTGCCAAAAGTTCCGGATAGCTTCCTACAGCCACCACTTGGCCATGGGCCATGAGGTAGAGGCGATCGCACTCCATGACGGTGCTAAGGCGGTGGGCAATCATGATAATTGTTTTGTTTCTACTCAGAGATTGAATGGCAGCCATGACCCCCGCTTCTGTTTGGTTATCCAGAGCCGCCGTGGCCTCATCCATAACCAGCACTGAGGGGTTGTGATAGAGGGCACGGGCAATCCCTACCCGCTGCCGCTGTCCGCCTGAAAGGCGCACCCCCCGTTCACCAACAACGGTATCTAGGCCATCCGGTAATGTGCGCACAAAAGTGGATAACTGAGCCGCTTCTACTGCAGCCCACACAGCCGTTTCATCAATCGCCTCATCGGGTAAACCAAAGGCAATGTTGCGCCGCAGCGTATCATCGGAAAGATAAATGGTTTGCGGGATATAGCCAATCTGCCGTTGCCACTGGGCAAGGTTGTGGTAAATACTCTCACCATCCACGCGAATATCCCCTTGGGAGGGTTCGAGAAGCCCCAAAATTAAATCCACAATCGTGGTTTTTCCTGCCCCTGATGCCCCCACAAAGCCAACCATTTCTCCCTGTTTGATGGTGAGAGAAACACCGCAGAGAGCGGGGCTTGGTGCATTGGGGTACGTGTAGTAAAGATCAATCAGTTCTAGGCGATCGCGAAAGGGTTTGACGGCCGCAGGTTCTGCCCTCTGAATTTGTAGCGAACGCGCCTCTAAAACATCATCGTAAATAATATCTACAGAAGCAGAGTAGAAAATGACACTATTCAAGTTGATGATCAATCGGTTCGCCGAGGGCAAAAGCCGAAACGCAGCGGCAGCAAACAAAGAAATGAGAGGTAATACTTGAGCCACTGACCCCCGCTGAATCAGTGTCAAAATAATAATCAGAATAATGGTTGTGACGGCAAGGATTTCAAAATAGGCGCGGGGCAATTGGTTAATAAAACTCAAGAAGAAATTAGCCTTGCGCTCTTCAATGAGGTTTTGTTCATAGACATCAAGAAAAACTTGTTCTCGGCCGAGTACCTTGACTTCTTTAATACCACCCAATCCTTGATTGATGCTTTGGACAACCTTTTGAGCGGAGTGAACCCGCTTAGCACCGATTGCCTTGAGCTTTCTGCGGAAGAACCTAAAGAACAGATAGGATAAGATTGCTAGAACTGCAATAACAATCAAGGAAATGAATGGATTACTCAAGATAATTACTGCAAAAATAGCAAAAACAATCAGTGACTCTGAAATGATAATCAATAAGGGTAGTAAGTAGTAGCTAAAAACATTATCAATTTCATTGTTGGCATTTTGAATAAGCTTTGCGGTGTTATTTTGGAGGTGAAAGGTATAGGGCTTAAAAAGATAGCTGCGCAGGAGCATCACTGAAAATTTAAGCCGCTTTTCGTTGAGAAATTTCAACTGAAGATAGCTACTCCCTGCAATAAATAAATTTTTGCCAATAAAGAGAATAGCGAAGCTAATACTGAGAATTAGCAGCCATTGGTACTCTTCTTGCCTTGTTAAGGAAACTGCACTGTGACGCCAAAAGAGGAGATCATTGAGGCGACTTGGCTTTTCAATAATGGCAATAAATGGGAGCACCAAGCCCACCCCTATGGCTTCCAAAATACTGCCAATGAGCATTAAGACACCAATACCTGCCAGTTGCCAGCGATCGCCACGATCAAGGAGTCGCCAAATTTTGATTAGAGGGCGTAGTGCAGGGTGCTTTAGCATTGATTTTAGAGTTCACAACGCTTTAATCTTAGGCCAGCTACGCCCAAGTTGTGCTTCCTAACTCTGGTGGCATATCTTGCCAGCGCCCTTGACCCACGGCGCGAACGGCTTCCCGTAAATCCACTGCCTTCGTATAAAGTGCCTTGCCGACGATCGCCCCCGATAAACCATATGGGCTTAGGGCAAAGAGACTGAGAAGATCCGTGAGGGAACTCACGCCACCTGATGCAATAACTGGGCGATTGGTTGCCGCCAATAACTGCCGCAGTGCGGGAATATTCGGTCCTTGGAGGGTGCCATCCCGCTGAATATCGGTGTAAACAAACCCCGCCACCCCCATTGCTGCCATTTTTTGGGCAAGATCTGTTGCCAAAACTGTTGAGGTTTCTAGCCAACCCCGGGTTGCCACATAGCCATTTCGGGCATCCAACCCAACCCAAATGCGTCCGGGGTATTCTGCGGCCAAATTGGCCACTAGCCCTGGATTCTCAAGCGCCACAGTACTTAAAATGGCACGATTGACGCCTTGGAGAAAAAGATCCGCAACTGCTTGGCGCGATCGCAAGCCACCGCCCACCTGCACAGGAATTTCAAGGGAAGCAACTATTTTGGCAATCAGGTCATAGTTTCGCGGCTCTCCTGTTTTGGCAGCATCCAAGTCAACGACATGTAAGCGGGGAGCACCCAACCGTTGCCAGTAGAGGGCGACTTTTAGAGGATCATCGTGAAAAACGTTAACTTTACCATAGTCCCCTTGCACTAGGCGCACACATTTGCCGTCAAGTAAATCAATGGCAGGGATAACATCCATTGGCGTCAGAAATCCTTATTGAAAAATTAAAAATTTGAGCGCAACTTTCATCCTAGCAGTTACAAGGGGTGGAGCGCATGAGACGATTAATATAAGGCCGCTAGGGACAAGTAAACCTGTAACCCGTTCTAGGTTGAGCTAAGTGTGGGATACGATCCAAGGAATGCAGGCCAGCCTTCAAACTATGGAGAAAAAGCTGGAGATTCACATTGCCGCCAGTAACGAGAAATTTCAAGAACTTGAGAGCGGACGATGGGATTCGAACCCACGGCGTTCAGCTTGGGAAGCTGACATTCTACCACTGAATTACGTCCGCATTCTTGTAATCTCTAATCTTAGCACGAACCGTTGCTCTGGCGATGGTGCTCGACTGTAATCACTGTATGCACATTGCCACGGGGAGCAAAATCCCCCTTGATTTTCATATAGAGGGGATCGCAAGCCGCCACGAGATCATCGAGAACCTGATTGACGGCTTCTTCATGGGAAATGTAGCGATCGCGATAACTGTTGATGTAAAGCTTGATGGCTTTCAGTTCTACGACTTTCTCATAGGGAATATAACTGACATAGAGGGTAGCAAAGTCAGGATAGCCGGAAAATGGGCACTTGCAGGTAAACTCGGGCAAAGTAATCTCAATGGTATATTGCCGACCAAAACGCGGATTGGGAAATGTAATCAGTTGACCTTCCTGAATGGCGCGTTCACCGTACTTCATTTCTGAGGTTTGCATTGCCTTGATTCCACCAGGTTGGGAGTGATATTCTCCTTACACTTTATCAAGATTTAAGTTCCTCAGCTCTTGACCCCGACGTTCTAGGGAGAGAATAGGGGAAAGAGGTTATTGAGATGAGATTGCCATGGAACGCTATCAGCCAAATGGAACCCCTCTCTCAGAGGCCGATAAAGCAGAACTGGCTCAACTAAAGCAACTCCTAGAGCGAGCGATCGCCGATGGGGTATTGACTGCCGATGAAATGGCACAGATCAAGCGCCAAATGAGTGCCGATGGCAAAGTCACCTATGAAGAGCTCGAGCTTTACCGGCAGTTTGTTGAGGAGAAAATCCGTAAGGGACTTTTGGTGCGGGAAATCCGCTAGCACCTTAGACTCTAGACTTTGTAGGGAATGTTGGTGTCCTGAAAGGAGTGGGCTGGATTTAGTCCCATCAGGATGACAGTGTCAATGACGTGGATGATACCGTTTTCCGCTTCAATATCAGGGGCAAGCACAGTGGCATTTTTCACTTCCAAAGGATTGTCGCCATGAATAGGTATGGTGGAACCTTCGAGGGAAGTAACAATCCCCATCTTTTTGAGATCGGCGGCCTTGTAGGCACCAGCAAGCATATGGTACTTGAGAATCCGCGCTAATTGGGGAGGGTTTTGCACAAGGGAGGTAATGGTGCCATCGGGCAGCTTGGCAAAGGCGTCATCATTAGGAGCAAAGACAGTAAAAGGCCCCGGCGATTGCAGGGCTTCCACCAGATTGGCCACCTTCACAGCAGTCACTAGTGTGGAAAAGCCGGAAGTATTTACTGCAATATCAACAATGGTTGCCATAAAAGCCCACCCCAAAATGCGATCAGAATGCACAAAAAAGGTTTGCGATCGCCCCATTATCAAAGCAATGGGAACTATAACAAACGCTAGAATTAGCATACTGAACCTGTATCTGAGTTACTAGCGATCGCTGGTGTCGGCTAGATAGAGAAATTTAATTATGCCAATCGCATCTGTTAATCCCGCAACCGCTGAGGTCTGAAAAACTTTCCCCCTCAGGGGCTGAGGCAGTGCACAGAACCATTGCCCAAGCAGCGATGACCTTGAGAGCTATTGCCTGACATCCTTTATCGGCGTGCCCAGTGGCGAGAAAACACTGCTGATTGACAGGCATCATGGTGCCTAGGCATTTACCGCCGTCCTCTGCAGCGACCGAGGCATTGTCAGCAGGGGTATTTCTTTGCGGATAGAGGTGACTCCAGACAACCCCGTATTTCCCTAGCCACTGAGCCGGTGCTTGAACCAAGGACAGTGATGAAGCAGCGGTACTGGTGTGGCATCTCGAAGCTGGTACTGTCTTTATTTACGCCATGGTCAAGTCCGATCCCCGTTTGCCCTTTGGTGGAATTAAAACCTCTGGCTATGGTCGTGAACTGGGATGGGCAGGCATTTTAAGGTTTGTCAATATCAAAACGGTGTGTCGTTACAGCAAGGCCTAACTAACGGCATAAAATTTCCATTCGCGATCGCCCTTTAGTTCTAGAACGTATTTGTGGTACTGCATCAGGCTCTCACGGTGACCCACACTGATGTAGTTGCGAGCCATACGCTGGATATGTTCATAAACCTTTTTCTCATTGGCTAAGTCTAGGGCACTGGTGGCTTCATCCAAAATAGCGTAGGGACGGCGATTCAGCAGCAGGCGGGCGATCGCCAGTCGTTGCTGCTCCCCAAGGGAAAGCACATCATCCCACGCCAATTCGACATCAAGGCCACCCACCCGATCCGGCAAATGTGCCAAGTTAACTTCGTCGAGAACGCGCAACAGGACATCCTCCGGTGTCTGGCGATCGCCATCGGGATAGAGCAGTTGGGTGCGCAGTGTGCCCAGCACCATGTAGGGACGTTGGGGCAAAAAGAGCACTTGATCCACTGGGGGACGAATAATGCGACCATTACCGCTTTGCCAAAGGCCAGCGATTGCCCGCAGCAGCGAACTTTTACCGACGCCACTAGGTCCCATGATGACCACACTTTCCCCCGCATCAAGGGCAAATGTGACATCTTCTACCAGTCGCCGTGCCAAGTTTGGCGTATCCACAGTCACGTGTTCTAGGGCAATGTAAGGCTTCTCCACCAGCTCAATTTGCGACTGGGGTAACAGGGGTGGCGTTGTCAGTGCCTCATCAAACTCCGCCAAACGCTCAATCCCGGCAATAAAGCCCGTGAGGTTCGTAAACTGGTTTACAATAATTGAGAGTGCCCCTAGTACCTGCGAGAAAGCAAAGCTGGCTTGACTAATCGCACCAAAGTCAATCTCACCGGCAAAGTAACGGGGGGCAACGACAGCCGCTGGCACAATTACTACAAAGTAGTTATAGGCAGTGGTAAAAAATTCAAGATTACGCTGCCAACCAATCAAAAGGTTAAAGTTACGCAGTACCTCTAGAAACCGCTGACGCACCTGCACCGCCTCTTGGCCTTCACCACGATAAAAGGCAATGGACTCCGCGTTATCGCGCACATGGACAAGGCCATAACGAAAATCCGCTTCCCGCCGCAGTTGGTTAAAATTGAGCCAAATTAAGCGCTGACCAATTAAAACAGTGATAATCGTGCCGACAATAGCATAACCAATCAGCGTCAAGGTCAAGGTTTGGGAAATGCTCCAAAGAATACCACTAAAAGCAACGAGGTCAATCATTTCGCCCAGAATAATGAGCAAAAATTGGAGAGAGGTTTGCGTAAATGAGCGCACATCTTCACTAATCCGTTGGTCAGGGTTATCAATCTCCCCTTGGTTTTCAATGGTGTAGTAAGCACGATTCTGGAAGTAGCGATCTAAAAAATGACGGGTAAGCCAATCCCGCCAGCGCAATCCTAGGTATTCCCGCACGTAGCGATAGATCACCACAATGGGTGTGCCGACAACAAAAACACCGGCATAAACCCAGAGAAACCGCCAGTAGGTCTCGGAATTTTTCTCCGCTAGCGCCGTCTGAAAGAAACGCCCCACAAAGCTAATAATTACGTTGAGGCCACTCACAGACAGAGAGAGCATCAAGAGTAATCCCAACAGTGCCCACGCCTGCCAACGGGGGAGCAGGGCTTGTTGCAGCAGCACAAAGACTCCTAGAGGAACAATGACGGTGCCAAGGAGGAGACTGCGGCTAAGGGGCTGCGCCCACAGGGATTGGATCATTTCCATCAGACCGCCAGCAATTTGTCCCATCAGCTCAGGGGCAAGGGTATGGAGACCAAAGGTCACTGCTGCCGTCAGGCCAAAGAGGAAACCAAACATGAGGGCAATTACCAGAAAAAGGAGCAGAATAAAGATCACACTGCTGCCTCGGCGATCGCGGGGAAAGAAATAGGGTTGGGCGATCCGCAGAAACTGTCCCCAAACACGAAGATTAAAGCGATGGGTCGGCTGTGACATTGGCTGGCTCCTTAGAGGTGGCAAGGGGCTACAGGCCTACTATTGTAGTGGCGAGAACTGCGGAGAAAAACGGATGGCCAACAAAAAGAGACCACCGACTATCTCACGGGTTTCTCCTTGGCTTTATTGGGGACTGTGGCCAATCTACCATCTATTTTTGCCCCTTTACTTTTCGCAGATCAGGGTTATTGGGCGAGAGCAGTTACCGAAAGAGGGAGGATTTGTCCTTGCGCCTAAACACTATAGCCGTTGGGATCCGGTACTATTGCCCTTCTTAGGATCCTATCGACTGCGCTTTATGACCAATGCTCTTGAGTTTAGAGGAATTCAAGGTTGGTTCATTCGTCACCTAGGAGCCTTTGCAGTAAACCTCAACCATCCCCAACCCAGCAGTTTGCGCCATGTGCTGGAAATTCTCAACGCCGGCCAGCCCTTGGTGATTTTTCCTGAAGGGGGAATTGTCCGCGACCAAGTGGTGCGTCCCCTAAAGCCCGGCCTTGCCCGCCTTGTCCTGCAAGCCGATCGCCCCCTACCGATTTTTCCCGTTGGCATTGCCTACCATCCGCAGCCACAGTTTCGTGCCCGTGTGGCTCTTTGGATTGGATCGCCCCTCTGGACGCCCGCTGAACGCGAGGGTAACCTTAAACAACAGGCACAGGAATTAACTCAGCAGCTTGAAGCAGCCTTGCATACGGCCGTGCTTGAGGCTCGTAAATGTGCGCAAGCATAGGGTTGGCAAACCCAGTTTGTAACTTATCAGACAATTGGCCTAGGTGAAGAGAATTTTGTAGAATAAAGGCAAGATGGAGTGAGTCATCAACAGCCTCAATCTTTATATTTTTCAACCTTTGAGCGAGCGATCGCCCCCGGTGTTGGCATACTTCAAAACTTTTCATTAAGTTCGCCAAAGTTAGGAAACTACCGCCAATCCTAAAAGTTAATTAAGACAGCGTGCAAATCAGTCTTCGGCCTTTATGCTGAAATTAAAGTTTTGCAAGGTTCAGCAGCGAACAGCCCTTTGCGCAAGGATAGAACAAGCTCAATTCAAAAAAGGCCGTAGGCAAGACTGTAGGAGTAATCGAAAAGTAGGTTTTGGTAAAGGAAGATACTTTCTTACGGGCGATTAAAACTTTAGGGGCTCCCTTCAATCCCATAAAAGTTATCTCAAGCAGCTGTTGTCACCGAGGTTCCAATGATGGTTTCCACACTCCCTGAAAAACAACCCGAAAAACACAAGGTGACAGGTTACATTCACTCCGTTGAAACTTGTGGCACAGTGGATGGCCCTGGCCTTCGCTATGTGATTTTTACCCAAGGGTGTCCGTTGCGCTGTCTGTACTGTCACAATCCCGACTGCCGTGAACCCCATCAGGGCAAACTCGTAACCGTGGATGAACTGATTGCTGACATTCAGCACTACCAGTCCTATCTGCGCCGAGGGGGCGTAACGGTAAGTGGCGGTGAACCCCTGATGCAGCCAGAGTTTGTCCGTGAAATTTTTGAGCGCTGCCATGAATTGGGATTGCACACCGCCCTAGATACGTCGGGCTATGTGATCTTGGAGGTGGCCAAACCGGTTGTGGCGGCAACGGATCTGGTTCTACTGGACATCAAATCCTTTGTGCCCGAGACCTATCGGCGGGTCACCAGTGTCACGATTACCCCCACCTTAGAGTTGGCCAAGTACCTTGATGAGATCCACAAACCCACGTGGATCCGCTTTGTTCTGGTACCGGGGCTGACGGATGATCCCGAAAATATCCGGGGATTGGCGCAATTTGTGTCAGGTCTGCGTAACGTGGAGAAAGTGGAGGTGTTGCCTTTTCACAAAATGGGGGAATACAAGTGGCAGCAATTAGGGTTGCCCTATGAACTCTTTGATACACCGGCGGCGAGTCCCGCAGATGTCCAACGGGCGATCGCCCTTTTCCGTGAATATGATCTCAACGTTCAATAACTTGCCCACTTAAGAAATTGCTTTCCTAAGGAGTCGTCCATGACTGCCCAAGCTTTAACCGATTCTCAACCCGTTCAAACCATTGTTGATCTCGAAGCACTCATTGAGCGCGTCCAAAGGGCACAAACCCAATATGCCCAGTTTACCCAAGAGCAAGTGGATCACATTTTCCACCAAGCGGCCATGGCGGCCAACCAAGCGCGCATTCCCCTTGCCAAACAAGCCGTAGCGGAAACTGGCATGGGGGTGGTCGAAGATAAAGTCATTAAAAATCACTTTGCCTCGGAATACATCTACAACAAGTACAAACATGAGAAAACTTGCGGTGTTATTGAGGACGATCCCATTTTTGGCATCCAAAAAATTGCTGAACCCGTGGGAGTCATTGCCGGTATAGTGCCGGTTACAAATCCGACCTCGACGACCATCTTTAAGGCATTGATTGCCCTAAAAACCCGCAATGGCATTATCTTCTCGCCCCACCCCCGAGCAAAGGGCTGTACAGTTGCAGCGGCCAAGGTGGTGTTAGATGCAGCGGTAGCCGCCGGCGCACCCCCTGATATCATTGGCTGGATTGATGAGCCGACCATTGAACTCTCTCAAGCGCTGATGCAGCACCCGCAGATCAAGCTGATTCTGGCCACAGGCGGGCCAGGGATGGTGAAGGCGGCCTATTCCTCTGGTCATCCAGCGATCGGAGTTGGGGCAGGGAATACCCCTGTGCTGATTGATGCCACCGCCGACATTCCAACGGCAGTGAGTTCGATTCTCCTCAGTAAGGCCTTTGACAATGGCATGATCTGTGCTTCGGAGCAGGCGGTGATTGTGGTCGAGGAGCTCTACGATGCAGTCAAAGCCGAGTTTCAACGGCGGGGGGGCTACATTCTCACCCCTGAAGAACGGCAGCGGGTAGCGCAACTCCTCTTGAAGGAGGGTCGCCTCAATGCGGCTATTGTGGGTCAATCGGCAGCCACCATTGCTGAAATGGCCAATATCCAAGTGCCCCCAGAAACGCGGGTTTTGATTGGCGAAGTGAGTGAAGTCGGGCCGCAGGAACCATTTTCCTATGAAAAACTCTGTCCTGTGTTGGCCTTGTACCGCGCACCCCAGTTCCATAAAGGGGTAGAAATTGCGGCGCAGTTGGTCAATTTTGGCGGCATGGGGCATACCTCGGTGCTCTACACCGATCCCCGCAATCAAGATGATATTGCTTATTTTAAGTACCGCCTGCAAACGGCGCGGGTACTGATTAATACGCCTTCCTCCCAAGGGGCAATTGGGGATCTGTACAACTTCAAGTTAGATCCATCACTGACATTGGGTTGTGGTACCTGGGGCGGGAATGTCACGTCGGAAAATGTTGGCCCCCATCACTTGTTGAATATCAAAACCGTAAGCGATCGCCGGGAAAATATGCTCTGGTTCCGTGTGCCACCGAAAATTTACTTCAAACCCGGCTGCCTCCCCATTGCCCTGCGGGAGCTGGAGGGCAAAAAACGCGCCTTCCTTGTGACCGATAAGCCCCTCTTTGACCTGGGCATCACTGAGCCGATTGTGCACACCCTCGAAGAGCTGGGCATCAAACACGATATTTTCCACGAAGTGGAACCAGACCCCACCCTCAGTACGGTCAACCGAGGCCTAGAACTGCTGCGACAGTATCAGCCCGATGTCATTATTGCCGTAGGCGGTGGCTCACCCATGGATGCAGCCAAGGTCATGTGGCTGTTGTACGAGCATCCAGAGGTGGAGTTTGACGGCTTGGCCATGCGCTTTATGGATATTCGCAAGCGAGTGTATCAACTGCCCCCCCTAGGTCAAAAAGCAATCATGGTGGCGATTCCCACTACTTCAGGGACGGGTTCAGAGGTGACGCCCTTTGCAGTGGTTACCGACGATCGCGTAGGGATTAAATACCCCCTGGCGGACTATGCCCTCACCCCAACGATGGCGATTGTGGATCCTGACTTGGTGCGGCACATGCCGAAAAAACTCACAGCCTATGGCGGCATTGATGCGTTGACCCATGCTTTGGAGTCCTATGTCTCGGTGCTTGCGACGGAGTTTACTGAGGGTTTGGCGCTAGAGGCAATCAAGTTGCTCTTTACCTATCTACCCCGTGCCTATCGTTTGGGGGCAGCTGATCCAGAAGCTCGCGAAAAAGTTCACTATGCAGCAACGATCGCCGGCATGGCCTTTGCTAATGCCTTTTTGGGCGTCTGCCACTCGATGGCTCACAAACTGGGTTCCACTTTCCACCTACCCCACGGCCTTGCCAATGCCCTAATGATTTGTCACGTGATTCGCTACAATGCCACGGATGCGCCCCTGAAACAAGCAATCTTCCCGCAGTATAAATATCCTCAAGCCAAGGAACGCTATGCCCAAATTGCGGACTTCCTTGAACTGGGGGGCAGCACCCCAGAGGAAAAAGTGGAACGCCTGATTGCCGCTATTGAAGACCTGAAGGCGCAGTTAGACATTCCGGCCACCATTAAGGAAGCGCTCAACAGTGAGGATCAGGCCTTCTATGAACAGGTGCAGAGCATGGCAGAACTGGCCTTTGACGATCAGTGCACGGGGGCAAATCCCCGCTACCCGCTGATCCAAGACCTCAAGGAGTTGTATATCCTTGCGTATATGGGGTGTCGGCGGGAGGCGGCAGCCTACCATCCGACGGAAGCAACTTCGAGTTGATGTGGCGCTATCTTCCCTTCTTGGCGGCACCGGGGGCGGTGCAAATGGCAGTGGATCGGTGGTTGTGGCAATCTAGCGATCGCCCCTGCCTGCGGTTTTACACTTGGTCACCGCCCGCCATCTCCCTTGGCTATAGTCAACGGCAAATTCCTGAGCACTGGCAATGCCTCCACTGGCAGGGGCAACCTGTAGAACTCGTGCGCCGACCCACGGGGGGGCGGGCTGTTTTGCACCAAGGGGATCTCACCTACAGTCTAGTGGTGTGGGGATTGGGACAACGGCGGCGGCAGGTCTATGAACACCTGTGTCAATTCCTAAGGGTGGGGTTTGAGCGCCTAGGGTGGCCGCTTCGGTTGGGACAGGAACCCTATCCTTCCCACGCTCCCATCAATTGCTTTGCGCGGGCAACGGTGGCCGATTTGGTTTTACCTAGCGGCGAGAAAGTGATTGGCAGTGCCCAAGCCTGGCAGGGCGATCGCGTCCTTCAGCAGGGTTCAATTGTCCTTACCCCTGACCCCGATCTATGGCAACAGGTATTTGGCAGTGTTCCCCATTGCCAGTCCCTTCCCCCTCTAGAGCGGGTGCAAACGACCCTCTTAGAAGCCTTTGAGGCGCAGTGGCAAGTGAGGCTAACCCCAGAACCCTTCAGCGATCGCGAGTGGCAAGAAGTTTACACCCTATCCAACTTAAGCGGTGGCTTCTCCGCCTAAGCTATGATTGGCATGTTGTCTGGAGTACCCCCATGGCACGCTGGCTCACTGCCCTTGTTTTAGCCTTTACTCTTCTCATTACCAGTTGCGCCCCCACCTCGCCCTCTCCCTACGAGCAGGTGCAACAGGAAAGCAGCCAGCGCAATGCCCCGCCCGCCGTGAGTCGCAAAGCCACGCAAGGGAGTGAATTTAATCGCTTCTTTCCGCCGCAGGAGAATGGCTTTGAGCGCATCTATGTCCAAGAGAAAAAGGGATTTGCCGAGGCCAAGCTGAAAAAAGATGGCAAAGAACTGGCAATGCTAGCTATTTCCGATACAATTAGTACCCCTGAGGCTGCCGCTAAGTTTCAACATAGTACGCTGCAAATTGCAGGCTATCCTGCTGTAGAAGTGGGAACAACGCAAACAGCAGTTCTGGTGGCAAACCGCTATCAAGTGAAGGTACTCTCCCGTGATCCCAGTTTTACCGCCAGCGATCGCAAGGCATGGATTGAAAAATTTGATCTTGCTGGTTTAGCCCAACTTGCCCCCTAAGGAGACCACCGTGAGCGAAGCTATCTACAAAATTGTCGATCAACTGCCCACTGGGGGCATTACCGTCATGGCGCTCAAGTCTTTGGACTTTATCATTCCTGGCCAGTGGCAAAATATTGTTGGTTTCGATAACACGATCCGCCATGTAACCGGGGAAACGGATCCTGCCTTGATCCGCCAAATTGGCGATCGCGCCGTGCGGCTTTTTAATGACAAATCCCAAGGCTATCAACGGGCACTGTGGCTTTATCAAACCGTGGACAACACCGATACTCTCTTAGGGGCGGCTGCCCTGGCCAATAAAGTGGGCGAGAAAATTTCGTTCCTTGGCTTTCTAGATAAAATGACACCAAAGCCAGAGCGGGCGCAGTCTATTGACCTCAGCATTAAGCTGATTGTGGAAATTCTCGCCTTTTGTCAAATCAATGGCATTCCCGGTAACAGTCTTGGCGACTTCTTGCGTGCCCTTGCCGACTACAGTGGCGAATCCCTGATGCGCATGGCGGCGCTCATCTGCTTTGATGGCCTGATTCCCCTAGGGCCAGATTTTCTTCTGAAATGCCTAGGTACACTGCAAAGCTTGCAGCCCGGTGATCTCCAGGAAAACCCCACCTTCAGAGCAATTGGCAGTGTTGTGCCAGGGGGCAATCCCAGTGGTCAACTGGGCTTTATTCTCCAGAGTTTTAATGCTGTGCAGGGGTGGATGAATCAATTTGTCAGCGGCCATGAGTTAACGCCGCAAAAGGTCATCAATAGTCTGCAAAGCTTTATTGAACTCTCGAAGGATAACCTCGATTACTTAGGTGCTTTCCTAGACATGAGCACAAACTATTACTACCACACAGGTGTGCAAACCCTTGCTCGGCGTCTGATTGAGCGAGCTGTGGCCGAGATCTAGTTTTGACATCTTCCCCGGCCTGCAGGCCGGCGTCTCCTGCGCAAGTGGAGGACATCTCCAGCATGCGTTGAATGGGTTTAAGGGCTGCAAGGCGCACTTCCTCTGGCACTTCAATCTGGGGCTGGCGATCGCGCATACATAAATAGAGTTTCTCTAGGGTATTCAGACGCATAAAGGGACACTCATTACAATTGCAGGTCTGATCCTGAGGGGGCGCAGGAATAAAGGTTTTCTCTGGGTTGCGCCGCTGCATCTGGTGGAGAATTCCCGGCTCAGTGACAACAATAAACGTATCGTGATCTTGGCGTTGGCTGTAGTTGAGCAGAGCGGTTGTTGAACCAATAAAATCAGCATGGCGGAGCACCGCCTCTTCACATTCGGGGTGGGCAATCACCTGAGCTGTGGGGTAGGCGGCCTTGAGTTCAAGAATACGACGCTCTGAGAAGGTTTCATGGACAATGCAGCTGCCGTCCCAGAGCACCATCTGCCGCCCGGTTTGCGCCATCACATAGCGCCCAAGGTTGCGATCGGGAGCAAAAATGATGGGTTGATCGGCTGGCAACTGCTGTACAATTTTTACTGCATTAGAACTGGTGCAAATAATGTCGCTCAGGGCTTTGATTTCGGCAGTGCAGTTAATGTAGGAAATGACCAAATGATCGGGATGCTGCGCCTTAAAGGCCGCAAAGGCATCGGCAGGGCAACTATCTGCTAAGGAACAACCCGCAGCTAAATCTGGCAAGAGTACCAACTTATCGGGATTGAGAATCTTGGCCGTTTCCGCCATGAAATGCACGCCGGCAAAGACAATAACATCGGCCGCTGTGGTTGCCGCCTGCTGTGACAACCCCAAGGAGTCCCCAATGTAGTCAGCCACATCCTGAATGGCGGGATCCTGGTAGTAGTGAGCGAGAATCACTGCATTGAGTTCCCGCTTGAGGTCTTGGATGGCGGCAACTAAATCCAACGGCAGGGAGGGTTGAGGGGCAGCGAGGGTTGCAAACACAGGGCGTGGGGCTCCTTTTGCAATTTCTAGGCGGTTTCTCTATTATAGTGATTTCTACCAAAATGGTTATCACTCGCCTGCAATTGCTGCACAAGCGCACGGGCAGCGTAACTGACACCAGCTGTGCCTTCCCCCGGATGTACAGAATCTCCCACTAACCATAGGTGGGGAATAGGGGTGCGGGTTGCCAGACCAAAAGGGCCAAAGGTACTCAGGCGTTGACCAATGCCGCCAACAATGCCATCAAGGCGTGCGGTATAGCGCCAGAAGGTGCGGGGCGTAGCCGCTTCACAGTGAACTATGTGCTCAGGCCGCAGATCAAAGAATTGGCTGAGGCGCTTTAGAGCCGTTTGTGTGTATTGCGCCTTGGTGGCGGCGTAGTCTAGGTCGGGCTGACGCCAGAAGTTTGGTTCAGTAAAGCTAGAGGCAATCAGAGTTCGATAGCCGCTGGGAGCACGCCCATCCTCTGGCTGACTCACAGAAACAAACAGGGAGTTATTTTCGCCAATGGGGCCTTCAGGATCGTAGAGAAACTGCAGATGGGCAGGGCAAGCTTCGGGAATAGCGGCTTCCTTAACGCCAAGGTAAATGACAAACGCACCTGAGGCCGGCGGCAGGGTTTTCAGGCGGCGGGCATAGCCAGGGGGAATGGCATCGCCTAGGAGTTGGAGTAGGTTTTGGGCAGGGACGTTGGCCACAATGTGATCCGCTTCAACGCGCTGAAGGGTTTTTGTTTTGAGGTTTTCCACCTGCACGGCGACAGCACGCCCCCGCTCGACCTGAATGCGCCGCACTAGATGGCGGGTGTAGATTTGACCACCATCGCGCCCTAGGGCAGCGGCCAGCAGATCACTGAGAACTTGCATGCTGCCGTGGAGATGGTAGAGGCCATGGGGTTCTTGAGACAGACACAGGGCAGTGGCGGCATAGAGCAGTGCCGTCTCACTGGCATCCACTTGGGAGTAGAGCTTGAGTTGCAAATCGAGAAATTGCCGCAGCCGGCGATCGCCCCCCACCCCACAGAGAGTCATCCAATCGGTCACCGTCATCAGGCTCAAGGGCACCGTGAGGAGTGTATCCGCTCGCAGGGCTTGGAGCAGTTGCCACAGATCAAAACCGTTGCGGGGGGGCAAAATGGGCTGTCGCTGCTGGAATCGCCAACTGATGGCAAAAAGCTGTTCTAGGCCTTGCCAAAATCGCTCACTGTGGGGAAAGTGGCGTTGACGTTCCAGTTGCCAGCGATCGCGACTGCGCCAAACGTTAATAGGCGTCGTTTCCCCCGGCAAATAGACGGCACAGGCAGGGTCACAGGGGGTAGCGGGCGGCGGAGGCAGCTGCAGCGCAGCAAAAATTTCCGCATGAATTCCCCCCGGCTCTAGGCCAGCCACTTGGGTTGCGCCAACATCAAAGGTAAACCCGCGCCGCTGAAAGGTTGAGGCACAGCCCCCCAGTTGGGCTGCCTGCTCAAAAAGCTGAACGCAATAGCCGCGCTGCGCCAGCAAGGCTGCCGTTGTTAAGCCGCCAATGCCGCCACCAATGACAACAACGCGTTTGGCCATGCTGAAACCTGCAAGGGAGAGCCTATATCCCAGTGTAATAATTTTTAACGAAGAGTTACAAAATTGTTACAAGATTACCCCACCTCTAGCGCCGCCGCAACTGTAGCTGCTCATACACTTGCCGTAGGGACACGCCGTGGTAGGCAAGCGCCACTAGTGTGTGGTAAAACAAGTCCGCTACTTCACTGGCGATCGCCTGCGGAATATTGTCCTTACAGGCCATCACTACTTCTGTAGTTTCTTCCCCCAACTTCTTGAGAATTTTGTTGTCTCCGCCCGCAAGAAGGCTACAGGTGTAGGATTCGGCTTGGGGAACAGCCTGCCGCTGACAAATCACTTCGTATATTTGGGAGAGGGTATCCGCAGGGGGAGAAGCAATAGATTCTCCTTGGGAACCGTGGCGGTGAAAACAACTGCGCTCCCCTGTGTGACAGGCCACATTTCCCACCTGTTCTACACTCAGCAGTATGGCATCACTATCGCAGTCGTAGCGAATGCTTTTTACCCACTGCACATGGCCTGACGTTTCCCCCTTTGGCCACAAAGCTTGCCGTGAGCGACTCCAAAACCATGTGCGCCCAGTCTCAAGGGTTTTCTGAAGCGATTCCCGATTCATCCATGCCAGCATTAAAACTGTTCCATCCAAGTAATCTTGGACAATGGCTGGCACCAAGCCGCGCTCATCGTAGCGAATGTCATCGAGGGGTAAGCTCAAAGCAGGGGCAGACATGAGTTATCAGTAGTTCTCCAGAGGGTGACCCGGAGATCACGCCTATCACAAGCATCCCGTATTGCTGCTTCCTTCCGGACCTGACAAGGTTTAGGCGTTGTGATCGCATGATTCCGAGCCAAATTGTATCTTAGCACACGTCATCGAACGCCATAAATTGCCCTATTAGGAATCTTTATCCCTAGTTGCTTAAAGAAAGTTTATATTGGAGACGTAAGAGCGTAAGATTTGGTAATACCTATGACCCTTGCTGCACTGATGGTGACGCAGGCTGAGACTCTCCGTGGTCTCTTTCGCACGTTGACAGCAACCAGTTGTCCCTATCGCTATAACTTTCATCTCCATACCATCTGCTCCGATGGGCAACTGACACCGCAGCAAGTGGCGCAACAGGCAATGATCCATGGTCTTAAGGGCTTTGCCATTACAGACCACCACGCCCTTGAGGGATACTTCCAAGCACGCACCTATGTCGAGGCCTATCGTGGGAGCGATCGCCCCCAAGTGTACACAGGTATTGAAATTACCGCTCAGCTTCTTGGCACCGAGGTACACATCCTTGGCTATGGGTTTGACCCCCATGCGCCTGTGCTCCATCCCTATGCCATGGGAAGTGCTCCAGAGGGAGACTTGGCACAGGTAGAACGGGTGATTGCGGCACTCCATGAAGCGGGGGGCTTGGCCATTTTGGCACACCCAATGCGCTATCGCCTGCCCGCTGAACAATTGATCCCTGCCGCCGTGGCACGGGGAATTGATGGAGTTGAAACCTACTACTGTTACGGCAATCCCGACCCGTGGGAATCCACCCCAGAGGCAACGGCTTTAGTCCATGGCTTGGCCATCGAACATCAACTCCTAGAGACCTGCGGTACCGACACCCACGGCCAGAATATTCTCGTGCGGCGATGACAGGAACGGAAATTTTAATTACCGTGGGGGCGATCGCCATTAGTTGGTTTGTGCTCCACTGGCTGATCAAGGTTCTCAAAGTTACTGTCAGTACTGCGATTAAAATTGCCCTTATTGTTTTCCTGTTACAAATCTTTTTCGGGATTGGCCCTGATCGCCTCTGGCAGCAGGTACAGTTTCTATGGTTACAGGTGGCGAGCTACTTACCGGCGCCTTCTTTACCCTCCTCGCAATAGGCCGAAAATGCAGGTTTCTAAGGCTATTGACCTTTGACGGACACCTTTTGTCAGATGGCTAGGAATCCAGTAAACTGACTGGCATCAAGCTCTTTTTGCGCCAACCTCATGACCCAAGCAGCGTGGTTAGAACTGGTCAAATCCGTCAGTGAGCAGGGCATCCAGTTACCCGCCAGCGGACTCAAGATTGGCCGTGCCCCCGATAATGACATTGTCCTCAATGACATTTCTGTGTCCCGCTACCATGCTTTCTTTGGGTGGCAAGAAGGGCAAGTTCATCTGGTTGATCTTGGCAGTAAAGCGGGCACCTATCTCAATGGCCAACCAGTTGTGCCCAATACTCCCATTCCCCTCGAAGATGGCGACCTGATTACGCTGGGAAACTCTGCGGTGCGCTTTCGCCTCATCTGGCAGTACCGTGACTATCAACCCCGTGCCATCGAGACTAGCAAAGACGCTGGAGTCCCTGTGATTGAAGTGCGCACCAAAACGTGGCGACAATGTTGGGGGCTACAGGAGCAGACGGCGCTTTTGGGAACCCATCCCGCCTGCGATGTGGTGGTGGATAGCCCTGAACTCTTGCCCTGCCACTTAAAATTACGGTTTACGAATCAGCATTTGCAGGTGGTGGATCTCAGTGATCCGCAACCTGCAATGAATGTGCAGTTGGGGATAGGGGAGAGTTATGCCCTGACGGAATTTGTCACACTGACCTATGTGGGGCAACAGCTGCCCGATCAGATTGACACAGAGCGCCATGCCGTTGCCTTTAGCGCCGCGACAGAGTTGTGTTTGACCAGCACGGCAACTGTACTTGCTATTCCTGAGGCAGATGCCACACCCACTGTTCCTGTGAAGACGATTTCGCTGGCAGGATACAACACGTTCAGGATTGGCCGCGATCCAACCAATGATCTAGTGATTGAGCATCCAACGGTGTCGCGTCACCATGCCAAAATCGAGCGCCGCAATGGAGATTTCCTGCTCACCGATCTGGGGTCTAGCAATGGCACGTTTGTCAATGGCCATGAGGTGGAGGAGCCGACGCTGCTGCGGGTGGGGGATAGTATTCGCATTGGCAGCGATCGCCTAGTTCTCAATGTCGATGAAACATTGACCCAATATGCCGAATCGGGTCATTTGCGCCTTGATGCCATCAACCTTAACAAGGTGGTGGGCAAGGGAACGCAAATTCTCCACAACATTTCCCTGTCCATCCTGCCCAAGGAGTTTGTGGCCATCCTTGGTCCTAGTGGTAGCGGCAAATCGACGCTCCTTGATGCCCTCAACGGACTGTGGCCAGCCACGACGGGTACGGTACTGGTAAATGGCACAAATTTCTACCGCAACTATCAGGCTTTTCAAGCGCAATTGGGCTATGTGCCCCAGAAAAATATCATCCACGAGGAGCTGACAATTGCCCAAGCTCTGGAATATGCAGCAAAACTCCGCATGCCCCCTGATACAACCCCAGCAGAACGCCAACGGCGGGTCACAGAGGTGTTAACGGAATTGGGACTGAACCATCGTCGCCATGTACCTATTTCCCGTCTCAGTGGCGGTCAGCAGCGGCGGGTCTGTATTGGTGCCGAATTGCTCACGCAGCCCAGTCTTTTCTTCCTTGATGAGGCTACCTCTGGCTTGGATCCGGGCACCGAAGCCGACATGATGTTTTTGCTGCGGCAGTTGGCAGATCAGGGACGCACAATTCTTATGATTACCCACGCCACCCAAAATATCCGTGAGTGTGATTTGGTGATCTATCTTGTGGAGGGCGGTCGGCTCGCCTACTTTGGTCCTCCTGATCAACTGTTACCCTATTTCCGCGCTACGTTTGGCGATCGCTTTAGTGGTATCAAGCTCGAGGACTTTTCGGGCATCTACCGTGCCTTAGATAAAGAGAAAAACCCCAATGCACCGACATCTTCAGAACTAGAAGAAGCCTACCGGCGATCGCGCCTCTATCAGGAATACGTGGTCGGGCGACAGCAGGTGCTGGCTCACATGCCCGATGAACCCCAACGGCGCACCAAGGGCAAATCCCGTCGCAGCAGCGAACCCAAGTCTAAAATTTCCCCTTGGCAACAATTTCTCATTCTTACTCGCCGCAATCTGACGATTCTTGGCCAAGATCGCAGTAACCTGCTGCTGACTCTCTTAATTGCCCCCCTGTTGGGGAGTTTGAGTTTTGTCTCTTGGCGGCGGGATCTCTTCGACCCAGAAACGGGAAATGCGGGTCAAGCTCTGACAATGATTTTTGTCACTAGTCTAATTGCCGTCATGATTGGTGCTATGACAACGATGCGGGAATTGGTCAAGGAGGTGGAAGTTTATCGGCGCGAACGGATGATTGGCCTGGGGTTGTTGCCCTACATTGGCTCCAAGGTGGCGATCGCCCTTGGGCTTGCCCTTTATCAGGCGGCCACCTACCTGGCGGTAACAAAATTGGCGGTCAATTTACCGGGGGATTGGGGGATTACGTTGGCCATGTACATCACCCTTGCCCTTGCCATTTTTGGCGGCATGGCAATGGGACTCCTCGTCTCTGCCTTTGCCCCTAGTCAGAACATTGTGCCCCTACTCGTGCTGATGTTTTTAGTGCCGCAAATTATCTTTAGTGGTGGTATTCAGCCTGTTTCTTCCTTTGGGTTGCCAGGGCAGATGATTAACCATCTGACGGTGATTAAGTGGCCCTTTGAAGCCATGGTAAAGCTCACAGGTATGGGGAATGACATTGCCAATGACCCCTGTTGGCGCGAGCCAGAAGAGGAACGGCAGAAAATGACCGAGGAGATGCAACGGGATTTTTGTCTTTGCTATGGTCCTGGCCTATTCAAGACCTGCAACTTCCCCGGTATCCGCTCCAAGTATGTTCCCGAAGTGGATGAACCCGCCCCGCCTCGGCCAGCGTCTCCGGGGAATCCCCCCAGTGATCCGGCGGCGCTCCAAGACTATTTCCAACGGCTACAAGCCTACCAGGAGGCAATGGATGAGTGGGAAGTGAAATACTCCAAGTGGAATCGTCAGCGCAGTCGCGCCATCAATGAAGCGCAAGGCATCATTAGTCGCTTCCAGCGAGACCAAGGCTATATGTTTACAGTGGAAGTACAACGCCATTGGCGAGATCAAAGCATTCTCATCTTGGCAATGCTGGTAGCTTTGCCCTTTTGCCAAAAACGCCGCGACTTTAGCCGCTAAGAGACTGTCATCTTCAGGGGTGGGGTTTTGGAACAAATTTTTTGATAATGGAAAAGCTGTCCTGTTCACGCTTCCATGTCTGTCCCCAATCTCTTGCTCATTGATGGCCATTCCTTGGCCTTTCGTGCTTACTACGCCTTTAGTAAGGGGCGAGAGGGGGGCTTGCGCACCTCCACGGGGATTCCCACCAGTGTTTGTTTTGGCTTTCTTAAGACCCTGCTGGAAATTTTGGATCAGCAGCAGGCAAATCATGTAGCGATCGCCTTTGATTTGGGGGAACCCACCTTTCGCCACACAGCCGATGAAAACTACAAAGCGGGGCGGGCAGAAACACCGCAGGACTTTATTGCCGATATTGCCAATTTGCAGGCGTTGCTGCGGGCACTGCGTCTGCCTCTGTTGAGTCAGCCGGGCTATGAGGCGGACGATGTGATTGGCACTGTGGCTCATCGCCTGCGTCCCCAAGGATGGCAAATGTCCATCGTCAGTGGCGATCGCGACCTTTTTCAATTGATTGATCGCCAGGGTCAAGTACAGGTTTTGTACCTAGGGAATACCATCAGCCAGCGCAAACAGGGTCTGGAAGCCTTTGATGCCCTCAAGGTCAAAGAAAAGATAGGCGTCTGGCCAGAGCAAATTGTGGACTATAAAGCCCTCTGTGGCGATGCTAGCGATCGCATTCCCGGCATCAAGGGCATTGGCCCTAAAACAGCTGTGCAATTGCTCAATCAGTACTCTACCCTAGACGGGATCTACGCCCATATCAACGAGATTACGCCCCCAAGCCTGAGAACCAAACTCCTCAATGGAGAGGCCGAAGCCCGCCACTCCCGCAATCTTGCCCAGATTGTCTTGGATGTGCCCTTGGAACTCCCCCTAGAAGAACTGCATCTGAGTCCCTTTGATTGGCCGACGTTGGATGACCTGCTGGATCACTTGGAGTTTCGTGCCCTACGGATGCAACTTCAGGACTGGCACCTACGCTTGGGGGGCACCTTACCCGCAGCGGAGACCGAGGGCGACGAAACATGGTTTTTTGCGCCGACGGCTACTCCTGATCCGTTGCAGGTGCAACTCATTCAGACGCCAGAGCAACTGCAATGGCTAATCAGCCAATTAGAAAACTGTACAGACGTGAACCATCCCGTGGCGTGGGACACAGAAACCACGGCCTTGAATCCCCGCGATGCTACTTTAGTGGGCTTAGGTTGTTGTTGGGGCACAGCGCCTGACCAGGTGGCCTATCTGCCCTTGGGGCACAAAGAGGGTCAAAACCTGCCTCTGCAAGAGACCCTCGCTGCTTTGCGACCCCTTCTGGAGGGCGATCGCTACCCCAAAGTCTTGCAAAACGCCAAATTTGATCGCCTGGTCTTGCGGTTTCAGGGGATTCAATTAGGGGGCGTGGTGTTTGACACAATGCTGGCAAGTTATGTAATTAACCCCGAAGCCAGCCACAACCTTAAAGATCTGTGCCAGCGCTATTTGCCCCTACAGACCCAAACCTACCGCAGTCTAGTCGGCAAAAACCAAACCCTTGCGGATCTGCCCCCCGCCATTGTGGCGCAATACTGTGGCCTCGATGTGCATACCACGTATCTTCTCAAGGAAAAATTAGAGGCCGACTTGACCCCCCGCCTGCGGCAACTGCTCCTAGAGGTGGAATTGCCCCTTGAGCCGATTCTGGCGGAAATGGAAGCCACCGGGATTCGCATTGACAGTGACTATCTGCGGCAACTCTCCCAAGCCCTAGAACAACAACTGGCGCAATTGCAACAACAAGCCTGGGATGCTGTGGGGCAACCCTTTAACTTGGCCTCCCCCAAGCAACTGAGTGAGCTGCTCTTTGGCAAATTAGGGCTGGATACGAAAAAAACCCATAAAACTAAACTGGGCTATGCCACTGACGCCGCTACCCTCGAAAAACTGCGGGGAGACCACCCCGTAATTGAGCTGATTTTGAGCCATCGCACCCTTGCCAAGCTCAAATCCACCTATGTGGATGTGCTGCCAACCCTTGTGCGTCCAGACACTGGTCGCATTCACACGGACTTTAACCAAGCCGTTACAGCCACGGGGCGTCTTTCTTCCTCCAATCCCAATCTGCAAAATATCCCCATTCGCACCGAGTTTAGTCGGCAAATTCGCCGCGCCTTTATTCCAGAAGCTGGCTGGTTGATGGTGGCAGCCGATTATTCGCAAATTGAGTTGCGCATCCTTGCCCATCTCAGTCAAGAACCTGCCTTGCTGGCGGCCTATCAAAAAGGGGAAGATGTCCATCGTCTTACCGCTCAGTTTCTCTTGGAAAAAACGGAAATTAGTTCCAGTGAGCGACGTTTGGGGAAAATTATTAACTTTGGCGTCATCTACGGAATGGGAGCACAGCGATTTGCCCGCGAAGCAGGGGTGAGTGTAGCGGATGCCAAAGTCTTTATTCAGCGATTTTACGAGCGCTATCCGCGCGTTTTTGACTATTTGCGGCAAATGGAGCGCCTTGCCCTCAGCCAAGGCTATGTGGAAACCCTTTTGGGACGGCGGCGCTACTTTACATTTGAGAGTCGCGAACTGCAAGCCCTGCGGGGCAAGCCCTTGGAGGCGCTAGCCGAGGTGGATCTGAGTAAACTAAAGATGAGCAATTACGAGCGGGGACTCCTGCGGGCAGCAGCCAATGCCCCCATTCAAGGCTCCAGTGCCGATATTATCAAGTGTGCGATGGTGAAGCTGGCACCTTTGCTCTCCCCAGAGCGGGCGCGCCTATTGCTGCAAGTCCACGATGAATTGGTGTTAGAGATGACCCCTGAGGCGTGGGAGCAACTGCAAATAACCATTCCTGAGGTGATGACGACGGCGGTGCCCCTGAGTGTGCCCCTGGTAGTGGAGATTTACGCTGCTGCGAATTGGCTGGAGGCTAATTGAGTTTGTTCATGCGGCAACAACATCCTTGGCAAGTCTGGCAAACTTACCTTCGGTTCTGGATTCTCTGCTTTTTCCTTGGGGCGATCGCCCTCTGTTTGCCCGCCGATGCCCAAACGCTTCGCCCCTACCTTGACCGCGCCATGGATCAAATCAGTGAATTTTACCTTGACAATGGAATGCATTTTATTGTAATGGAGCAGCACCAGGCTCCAATTATTTCATTTCTTACCTATGTAGATGTGGGGGGCGTGGATGAACCCGCCGGCCAGACCGGAGTGGCTCACTATCTGGAACACTTAGCCTTTAAGGGCACCCGTCGCATTGGCACCACCAATTATGCTGCCGAAAAAAAGAAACTCGCCCAACTAGATGCCCTTTTTGAGCGGCTCCAGGCCACTAGGGATGAGCAGCAGCGGGAAGCACTTTTCAGGGAATTTGTTGCTGTGCAGCAGGCCGCTGATCGCTATGTGATTCGCAACCAGTATGGCCAAATTGTCCAGCAAGCCGGCGGGGTGGGTCTAAATGCAACAACCTCCGCCGATGCCACCCGTTACTTCTACAGTTTTCCTGCCAACAAATTGGAACTGTGGATGTCCCTAGAGTCGGAACGCTTTTTGGAGCCAGTCTTTCGCGACTTCTATCAAGAAAAGGAAGTAATTCTAGAGGAACGGCGACTGCGCACGGAGAACTCCCCCACTGGTCAACTTTTTGAGGCCTTTTTGGCCACCACCTTTCGTCAGCATCCCTATCGCCGCCCCGTCATTGGCTACCGCGAGGATATTGAAAATCTGCGCCGTGCCGATGTGGAACGCTTTTTTCGCCAGTATTACACCCCCGACAAAATGACGATGGTGCTGGTGGGAGACGTGGATCCCCAAGAAGTCAGGAAATTAGCCACGGTTTATTTTGGTCGCTATCCCAAAGGTAAGGCTCAGATCACAGCTATTCCCCCAGAACCGCCGCAAACGGCATCGCGGCAGATTACCCTTGAATTGGCCAGTCAACCCCTTTATCTTGAAGCCTATCCCTGCCCCCCCCTAAAAGAGGCCGCCTACCTCAGCTATGAAATTTTGGCACGCCTCCTCACTGGCGGTCGCACGTCCCGTCTCTACCGTTCCCTTGTCCTTGAGCAAAAACTCGCCATCAATATCCAAGCTTATGTGGGCTTTCCCGGCAATAAATACCCCAATCGCTTTCTCATCTATGGGGCGCCCGCACCGGGGCAAACAACAGCTGCCCTTGCCGCCGGCATTGCCGAAGAACTCAGAGCCCTGCAAACTACCCCGGTGCCTCCGGCAGAACTGGATCGAGTGAAAACGCAACTGCGCATGGAACTGCTGCAGAACCTAATGTCCAATGAGGGCATGGCCAAGCTCTTGGCAGAGTATGCGGTCAAGGGGGGCGGCTGGCAGCAACTCTTTGCCCGTTTAGAGGCCATTGAGGCAATTACTCCTGCCGATATTCAACGGGTAGCTCAGTTGCTGCAACCTGAGCAGCGGACAGTGGCGCAAATTCAAACCCGTCCATGAAGGCACTTTGGCAGGAATGGCTGGGGGCGATCGCCTTTTATACATGCTTGCCCCTTCCTCCTAACTGGCCCATTCAGGTGGCGGGGGCAGCCAAGTGGTGTCCCTGGGTGGGATTGCTCCTAGGGGGAATTCTCTGGGGGGCGCAGGTGCTCCTCAGGTTGTTGCCAGTTCCTCCCTTTGTAGCCAGCGTCTTGCTGGTTGCCCTTTGGCTGGTGTTGACCGGCGGACTACACTTGGATGGCGCTATGGATACTGCCGATGGTTTAGCGGTTAGAGAGCCCCAGCGACGACTGGAGGTGATGGCAGATAGTCGAACGGGTGCCTTTGGCGTCATGGCCGCAATGGTGATTCTGCTGCTAAAAGTGGCGGCCTTGGGCAGTTTAGAGCAGGGCAGTGTCCTCCTGTGGGTCTTGGTTGGCGGACGCTTGAGTCAAGTGTGGGCGATCGCCCGCTACCCCTATTTGAAACTCCAAGGCAGTGGTCAAATCCATAAAGCCAGTTGTAGGTTTCCCCGAGATTTTTGGCCCAGTGGTTTGCTGGGGCTGTTACTGGGTTTCCTGCTGCCTATACCCCTGGGGCAATTACTTTTGGGCTTGCTCTTAATCCTTTTGATCCCTGCATGGTTTCAGTGGCAGTTGGGAGGACACACCGGGGATACCTACGGGGCTGTTGTGGAGTGGACGGAAGCCTTGATGCTGGTTGCTTTTACCGTAGAGCCGGCCAGTTGATTGGGCGTAACTACGGCCACGGTAATGATTCCTAATACCTTGTATCCCGCTTCGCGTAATACCGCAGCTGCGGTTTGTGCAGTAGTACCAGTGGTGTAGATGTCATCACACAGCAGCAACCAGCGCTCCCGTTGGAGACCTTTGCCAAGATGGAAGGCATTCTCCAGGTTGGCTTGCCGCTCTCTTAGGGAGAGTTGAAACATGGATTGGGTTGCTCGTTGGCGGATTAACCCCTGCGGCGCAAAGGGTAGCTCAAGGGCGCGACAAAAGCCCTGGGCAATGCGCACCGCTTGATTAAAACCGCGGCTTTGCAATTTGTCCCGATGAAGGGGGATGGGCACAATCTGCAAGGGGAGGTGCTGCGCCATTTTGGCTTCTAGCCAACTGCGAGCCAGCCATTGGCCAAAAAGATTCCCCAGTTCTGGGTGGTTGTTGTATTTCATAGTGGCGATCGCCCGTTTTAGGTCTTGCTGATAGTATCCCCAGGGAAACAGGGGAAGACTGCCCTGCCAGTAGCGTTGCCGCTGCTGTACTTCCCATGCTTTCAAGCGGCGCTCACAATCCCTACAGATTGTTTTGGGACTGACCCGACCGCAACAGGGACACGGCTGCTGCCACAAAAAGGAGATGAGCGATCGCCACACCAGCGCATCCCCTAGAGTCTAACAGTAGGCACTAATATCCTCATGGCACTCATCTGCTAAGTAGCAAAGAGCACGGTAACGCAATGCCATCAACTCCTCATAGAGGGGATTCAGGTGGCACAGGGGCGGAATGTGAATATGCCATTTTGCAACCACAACATCGCGTTCAAAGGGACACTGGGCGGGGATCAAGCGGCATAGACGATGGGCAAGCTGGCGATCGCGCACTTCCAGATGTTCTAGCCATTGCCGTACTGGCCACAGAATTGTGCGGAGTAAGCGTTGTCCCAACGTAAAAATTGTCATCAACTCAACACCTCAACTCAATCCTTGAAGTTGGCAGCGAAAAATTCCCTTCCTCACCTTATTTAAGAAGGTAGTTTCAATCCCTTAAAACAACGTCCTAAGAAAGGCAAATTTATCGCTGCATTTGATGGCAAAAGGAGGGCTCTGACTCGCTTTCGATCGCCCTTAGCGAGGTGCGACATCCCAGAAAAATCTCAATGAAAATCGCATCACGATAGACAATCTCCTTGCTTGCGCGAGACTTAGTAGCAGTGGATACATTTTTGAATTAAATGATGACCTTGTATCCATTCTTATTCTAGTGATTCCTGTTAAAGTTGACGATGCAGTTTTCCGAAAAGTTGCCCTTGCAGCCCCCGAAGCCCTTGGCGATGACTTAAAAAATATCCCTTTGGAATGAGTGGTCATACTCTCGATCTGAGGCCAATATTTTCTTGGGCTATGATATGGAGCCTAGTAGCGCCCGTTCCCCTTCCTAAGCTAATCTGCAATTAGAGTTTGGTATTGGGGAGCACTGGCATGTTCAAGAACATATTGATTCCAACAGATCTCCATGATGGCCTCCCCAAACTCACCCACTACCTTGAGGCGCTGAAAGCAGCCGGTGCTCGCAAATTAATCTTTCTCCATGCCCGCCCTATTAATGAGGAGGGCGATAAGCCCCGGCTGCGGGCAGAAAAACTACAGCAGGTGCGCGAATTACTCAAAGTTGACACAACAAAAGTTCCAGCCGATCTCAAAGCAGAGGCGATTATCGAAAACCGCCGCCCCGCCGATGCTATTCTTGACGCTGTTGAAAAACATCAAATTGACTTGGTACTGGTCAGCCGCCCCATTCGCAGTTTATTGGATGAAAAGCTCTTTGGCAGTACAACGATTGAGGTGCTGCAACGGATTAAGGTGCCAGTGATGATTCTGCGCCCACAAGTGTTGTGGGTGATGACAACCGCAGAACTCAACCTCCGTTGCCAAAATCTCTTTCGTCATCTACTGGTACCCTACGATCACAGCCCCTCCGCCCAACACCTTGTCCAAAAACTGCGAGAAGGCGTGAAAAAGCCAGAGCAAGCCAGCATTGGTTCACTGACCTTTTGTTGGATTATCAGCGATGCGGGCAAAGGGGAACTGGGAGTTGGCGAGCAACGCCCAAAGGCTGAAAAAATTCTTGCCGACCTAAAGCAGGAATTTACGAGCTATGGCCTCAATGTTGAAACAGAAATCCGCTTTGGCAGCCCGGTTGTTGAAGCTCAACTCGCTGCCTACGATCGCGACATCCATGGAATTGTTGTTTCCTCTGGTTCCGTGGGTAAAATTTGGGAGCTCTCGATCCCCAGCTTTGCAGGAGAGATCATTCGCCGTTGCGTCTTTCCCGTCATTTATTTTCCACCCACTGGTCGCTAATTGATTAAAAGATGGGGCAGCAGAACTACCCCAGGGAATCTAGATCAAGCAGACAATTCAAACCTCAACTGATGGTTACCTCACGGGGTTCCTCAGGGGCAGCAGCCTTCGCTGCTTTTTGCTCCATCATTTCTGAGCGGACTTCGGCAACCAAGTCTTGGAAAGACTCACTGGCTTCGGCGACAGCAGTCTGTGCCTTTTCATAGGCTTCAAACGCCCACATCAAGCCTGATTTTGCCGCATTGCGAGCTTGCTCTGCCAAGTTGTGACCAGTCATGGAGTCAACGGCACCCACAACGGGGGCAACGGCAACAGCACCAACTCCAAGGGCAAGCACGGTGAGTGGTTCTAAACCAAGTAACAGGGCTTCAAGCTCCATTCTGCGGCATCCTCCAAAGGAAAAGATAATGATCAACACATCGCACCCATGATAGCAAAGGTGCAGGCAGGGCAATGTCCCCACTGGCTTAATCGTTTCACGAAGATTCCTATGCAGGGCTGAGCCAAAAGATTAGCAGAGCTTAAGGGCAGTAATGGGAACATCATCCCAGGAAGCTACGGTACGCAGGCGCACTTGCCAACCAGCGGCTTTTTGTTCCGTCGTCAAGTTTTTCTCAAAGGACTGCACACACTCCTTCGCCTGTGCTTCATCACAACAGGCAATACAGGCATAAAGCAGACCGGAGGGATCCATTTGTTCGCTCACCCAGATGGTTGCCATTGCTCACTCCTTGGCACAGTTTGCCGATTTCACGGTACTATTCCCAGCCTAGACGAAACCCAAGGGAGTCGTCAGCCCTTCTTAACAGCACTTTAGGAGTACAGCCAATGCTGCCAGTAATTGCTCAATGTGCTCAGGGGTGTGATCGGCTCTTAGGGTGATGCGCAGACGACTAAAGGGCACAGTCGGTGGCCGCACCGCTGCCACCCAACATCCAGCCTCTTGTAATTTCTGACCCCATTGGAGGACGGTGACTGGATCAGGCGCAGGCAGACAAAAAATTGGGGTCGGTAGCGGATGGGGCAAAACTGGGCAGCCCAATTTTTGCAGTCCCTCTTCCAGTTGTTGAATGCGCTCCTGTAGGGTCTGACGAAGGGAAGGGTCTGTTTGGAGTTGCTCAAGGGCAGCAAGGGCAGCAGCGGTATCCGCCGCTGAGAGTCCAGTGCTATAGATCCACGTGCTGGCGCGGTGTTGCAGATAGGTGATCAGGTCTTGGGAACCAGCAATGTATCCCCCCAAACTGCCAAGGGCTTTGCTGAGGGTACCCATTTGAATGACAGTCGGGCTAGATTGCCCCAAGGCGGCTAAGGTGCCGGCACCGTTAGTTCCCAACACCCCTGTGCCGTGGGCATCGTCCACTAGCACCATGGCTGTATAGGCCTCCGCCAGTTGCAAAATCCTATCCAGGGGAGCAACGTCCCCGTCCATGCTGAAGACGCCATCGGTGAGGATGAGACAACGGCGGTATTGGGAGCGATAACTCTCTAGGAGTTGGGCAAGGGCAGCGACATCGTTGTGGGGGTATTCGTAGAACTTAGCATGGCTGAGGCGGGCGCCTTTTTTGAGACAGGCATGGTTGTAGGCATCCCCCAGTACCAGATCCCGCTGATCCACAAGGGCAGGAATGGTGCCGAGATTAGCTGCTGTGCCCGAACTAAAGACCAAGGCTGCCTCTGTGCCTTTCCACTGGGCGATCGCCCGCTCTAACTGCTGGTGAAGGGGACGTTGGCCGCTGAGGAGTCGCGAACCTGTTGCCCCGGTTCCCCACTGGTGAATGGCTTGCATGGCCGCTGCTTTCACTTGGGGATGATTGGCAAGCCCCAAATAATCATTGCTGCAAAAGTTAATCAACGGACGCGGCAACTCACCGACAGCCACCACTGCGCTCGGCGCACCGCTGAGAAGGGGTTGGCGATACCACTGGGCGCGGTGCAGGGTTTTGAGCGCAGGTTTTAACCAGGCAAAGGGATCAGCCATTGCCAGCAATCAGGATAGGATCACAGGAAGAAGATTTGTGAGCGCATCGTGATTGGCGATGAGGTCGTCAATGGCGTGGCGAAAGAATTTGTTCTCAGAGCCGTGGCAAAGAAGCTGATCCCCATCCCTCTGCCGCGGTTTCCGGCTGAGCTGTTGGCGATAATCATCGTCCTCTACAAGTTGCAATGCCTTCTCCACGTACTCGCGCAAGAGGGGGCACTGGGTCTGGCTGAGGATCGCGCGTAGGAGTTGTAGCAACGGAGGATTCACCTTTTGGACATACCAACTACAGTTAATCGCCAGTGGATGGGTGGCAGAAGGAAGATATTGGGGCTGATATGGCGGACGGATATAGCTTTGACCCAAGCTGGGCAGGAGAATCAAGCGTTTGCTGTAATGTTGAGCGGCTGTCGCTGGCTCCACAGCAGCACCACCGATGAAGTCATCAATCTCAAAATTACTAGTATAAAACAACCTCCTAGGTTTCTTGAAGAGCCTGGACAAAGGGCTGAAGAATGCGATAGGCGGCTGAGCGGGAAAACCAGCGCCCAGAGATGACGCCAATCCGACGCGGGTTTGGGGGAATATGACAAGTCACTAGTTCTCGAATTTTGGCATTTAGCTTCGCCTTTCCCCTTCCCCATCAATATTAGGTGGCGCCAAAATTCATCTGGTGAAGTTCCGCCAGCGGATCCAAACGATTATCAAAGGCCGCCATTAAATCTTTGAGTCGCTGTTTGGTATGGAGATTGGCACATAGGCCGGCATAGTGGGTAAAGGAATAGCAGTAGGCTGGCGAGGCGGGGGATAGATTAAAGAACCGTTGGAGGGGATATGACGATGATTGCGGGGGGAGAGGGTAAACGGACAGTGCTATGACGTATCAGCGGGGTTGAGGCCGGCTATCCCAGCGTCAGCAAAACTTTGAGCAGCAAGATTCCCCTTGGGGAAAGGGCAGGGCTTCCCGCCGCTGAGCCAAAGTGCGACCACTGGCCAAGAAAATGCTCAATCCCATGGTGGTTCCTCAGGAATGGCTGGGTAAACCAGCAACTCCCCAGTGCACCCGTACAGCAGCGGTGGAAGCCACACCGAGCACAAGGGCGATTTGCCAAGGGGGCGGACTATTTGCCGACATCGGGAATGGCGACGGGGGCCTCACCATCGAGACCAAAGGCTGTGTGCACCGCCTGTAGTGCCCGCACCCCTTCGGATTCTGCCACCACACAACTAACGCGAATTTCCGAGGTGGCAATCATTTGAATGTTGATGTTCTCACGAGCGAGGGCGGCAAACATTTGCGCGGCAATGCCCGGACGGTGGATCATCCCCACACCCACAATGCTCACTTTGGCGATCGCTCTATCCACAAGGATATCACCGTAGCCCAATTTGGCCTGAACCCCTCTAAGAAGTTCCATGGCTTGCTCAGCATCGGCAGAGGCCACCGTAAAAGCAATGTCACGGGTGATTACCCCCCCCAAGGAGCGCGATCGCTGTGATTGGATAATCATATCTACGCTAATGGCCGCATCCGCAAGGGTCTGAAAAATTGCTGCTGCCATGCCGGGGCGATCGGGGACATCCCGAATCGCAATCCGTGCCTGCTTCGTATCTAAGGCAACACCCCGCACAGGTGGGGAATCAGGAGCCTCTTGGGGGATCGTGGCGGCTGCTTCGACATCAAAGGTTTGGGAGAGGACGGCGATCGCTCGACCTGCATCCGCTGCGGCCACTGTACAACTGACATTTACTTCCGAGGTGGAGATCATTTGCAGGTTAATCCCCGCCGCCGCCAGAGCTGAAAACATCTGAGCCGCTACCCCCGGTCGGCCAATCATCCCCGCACCCGTAATACTCACCTTGGCAATATCGGCATCCACAAGCACATCAGTCTCCTCGACCCGTGGATTCAAACGGGGATAAAAGGCCATGGCAACGGCTTCTGCCTGCTTGAGGACACTCTTTTGTACCGTGAAGGCAATATCATTTGTTTGCCCTTCGTGAATTGATTGGATAATCAAATCCACGTCCAAGTTTTGCTGCGCCAGTTCGCCAAAAAGCTGTGCTGCAACCCCGGGGCGATCGGCTAGCCGCAGGAGGGCTACCTTCGCCTGATTGGTGTCAAGCGCCACCCCATCCACGGGTTTCCCCAGTTCAAGATTTTCCACAGGACGCGGTGGCCGGGCTGGTGCAATTACTCGTGTGCCAGGCTCATCAGTCCAACTGGAGCGCACGACTAAGTCCACACCATAGTTGCGGGCAATCTCTACCGCGCGCGGGTGTAAGACTTTTGCCCCTAGACTAGCCAACTCCAGCATCTCATCGCAGGTAATTTCGCTCATCAGTTGGGCATGGGGCACTAGTCGTGGATCGGTGGTCAAAATGCCCGGCACATCGGTGTAAATTTCGCAACAATCTGCCTGTAAAGCAGCCGCTATGGCCACCGCAGAGGTATCGGAACCACCGCGCCCCAGGGTTGTCACTTCAAAGTCGGCAGCGGCAGTAATTCCCTGAAAGCCGGCCACCACCACCACCTGTCCTTCTTTAAGGTGCCGTTCGAGGCGCTGGGTCTCAATGTGAAGAATGCGGGCACGGGTGTGGGCAGGTTCAGTAACAATTCCCACTTGAGCACCTGTAAGGGAGATGGCGGGTTCCCCCAAGGCATGGAGAGCCATTGTCAAAAGGGCAATCGAAACCTGCTCCCCCGTTGAAAGCAGCATATCCATTTCCCGCTGACTGGGGCGATCGCTAATGGCATAGGCCAGTTGCACCAAGCTATCTGTGGTTTTACCCATGGCTGAAACCACCACCACCACCTGATGTCCCGCTGCCACCGTTGCTTTGACCCTGCGGGCTACGGCTTGGATGCGCTCGACACTGCCGACGGACGTGCCGCCATACTTTTGTACAATCAGTCCCATGGGCGCTTTGAAGAGAATGCTGTCCTATTTTATATTCAGGGGGATGATTCTTGGCTGTGTCTTATCTATGGCGCTAAGGAACTAAAAAAATCACTGTTAAACTGAAAATTAGAACTGAATTTCGGAAACGGGTGCCGATGAAATACGCTCAACGCCTTTCCCAACGGCTGAGTCAATTGGCTTTAGTCGTGGGTCTCTCGTTAGCCCCCACAAACATTGGTCTAGCCCAGTCGAGCAACAACAACACCGTTTCCTACAGTCAATTTCTCAATGCCCTTAAAGCTGGGGAAGTCAGCTCTGTCGAACTCTATCAGGAGCAGCGCCTAGCCAAGTTTCGCCGCAAAGATCAGCCACAACAATCTCCCTCCCAAGAGGTGCGGCTCTTTGATCGCAACCCTGAATTGGTCGAACTACTGCGCAAAGCAAGTGCCCGTTATGACACGGCGGTGCGGGTGGTACCCTCAGGCAGTGAGGGGGCGGTTGTCGGCGTTATCTCTAACTTGATACTGGGCTTCTTGCTGCTGAGTTTGTTCCTGATGATTTTGCGACGAGTCAGCAATGCCCCCGGCGGCCCTGGGCAGATTCTCAACTTTGGTAAATCCCGCGCCCGCTTCCAGATGGAGGCACAAACAGGGGTGACTTTTGCTGATGTGGCAGGGATTGAAGAGGCCAAGGAAGAACTCCAAGAAGTGGTGACTTTCTTGAAAAACTCAGAGAAATTTACCTCCATTGGCGCGCGCATTCCCAAGGGGGTACTGCTGATTGGACCACCGGGGACTGGTAAAACGCTCTTGGCCAAGGCGATCGCCGGCGAAGCGGGGGTTCCCTTCTTTTCAATTTCTGGTTCTGAATTTGTGGAAATGTTTGTGGGTGTCGGTGCCTCCCGCGTGCGGGATCTGTTTAAAAAGGCCAAGGAAAATGCGCCCTGTTTAGTGTTTATTGATGAAATTGATGCGGTCGGCCGCCAACGGGGTACTGGCATTGGCGGTGGCAATGACGAACGAGAGCAAACCCTCAACCAACTGCTCACCGAAATGGATGGTTTTGAAGGGAATACCGGCATCATTGTGATTGCGGCAACCAACCGCCCCGATGTCTTGGATGCTGCTCTACTGCGCCCCGGCCGCTTTGACCGCCAAATTACCGTCGATTTGCCCAGTTACAAGGGGCGCTTGCAAATTCTCCAGGTTCATGCCCGCAACAAAAAAATTGCACCCGAAGTGTCCTTGGAAGCGATCGCCCGCCGTACCCCCGGTTTTTCCGGTGCTGCATTGGCCAACCTGCTGAATGAAGCCGCGATTCTCACTGCCCGTCGCCGCAAACCAGCCATCACCAGTGCCGAAATTGACGATGCGATTGATCGGGTGACAATTGGCATGACACTCACTCCCCTCCTCGATAGCAAGAAAAAGTGGCTCATTGCCTACCATGAAGTGGGTCACGCCCTGTTGATGACCCTCTTGAAACACGCCGATCCTCTGAATAAAGTGACCATTATTCCCCGCTCCGGTGGTGTCGGCGGTTTTGCTCAGCAGATTTTTGATGAAGAACGGGTAGATAGTGGCCTTTATACCCGTGCATGGCTCCTAGATGAAATCACGATTCTATTGGGGGGACGGGCTGCCGAGGTGGAGATTTTTGGCGATGCCGAAGTGACTGTTGGCGCCAGTAGTGACTTGCAAGCGGTGGCCAATCTGGCGCGGGAAATGGTTACCCGTTATGGCATGTCGGATTTGGGACACTTAGCCCTTGAAACACCGGGCAATGAGGTCTTTCTCGGTCGGGATTTGATGCCCCGCGCTGAATATTCTGAAGCTGTAGCGGTGCAAATTGACCACCAAGTGCGGGAGATTGTAATGGGCTGCTACGAAATTGCCCGCCAACTGATTCGCGAGCATCGGGCGGCCATTGACAAGTTGGTGGAGCTGCTCCTTGAAAAGGAAACCATTGATGGGGATGAGTTCCGTGCCTTGGTGCGCCAATATACAACCTTGCCCATCAAAGAACCCACGTGGAAGGCAACAGCTACACCGGTGTCGTTTCGTCAACAGACCCAGCCGTCCTAGGCAAGGAGGCGCCGGTGAGCCATGAGCGCCAGGAAGTCCGTCACCTGTTAGTCCTCGAAGACAGTGAGGGACGACGACCCATTTTGCTAGAAGCAGCCACCTATTCCATCGGTCGCGATCCCACAAACTCAATTGTACTTCACTCCAAAATGGTCTCCCGTCAGCACGGGATTTTGTTGCGGGTGACGAGTCCGGAGACCAATAGTCATCTTTTTCGCCTTATTGATGGCGATTTGCAGGGCAAGCGGAGTACGAACGGCATTCTCGTCAACGGGCAGCGGATTGTTGCCCACGATTTGCGCAGTGGCGACATGATTGTGTTTGGCGGTGACGTGCGTGCCCGCTACCTAACGTTAACCAACATGACCGATAGCGAGTTTGAGAACTTTTGCCGCAGTACTGATGTCTTAGGATTTCTCTCAAAAAGCACCAATCCCTTTGCAACGCTTGTACCTCTCGGTGATGGCAATATCGAGAATTTTAGTGAAGCGGCCTTGGTGCGCTTGGCCTCCTATCCAGAGCTAACGCCCAACCCGATTTTGGAGGTGGATCTCGAGGGGCGAGTGACGTATCTCAATCCAGCCGCAGTGATGCAGTTTCGCGATCTACAGCAGCAGAAGTTGACCCATCCCCTGTTGTTGGGATTGCCGGAACTGGCACGCTACATGAAGCAAACCCAAGAAAAAGTCCATGTGCGGGAGGTAGAGTACCAAGGGCGCATCTACGAGCAATCAATTCATTACATCTATGAAAGCGAGCTCATCCGCAGCTACGTTATGGATGTTACAGATCGCAAACGAGCTGAAGAACAACTGCGCAACCAAGCCCGCCGTGAGGCCATCATTAACCGCATTATTCAAGCCATGCGCACTACCATGGTAGCAGCGGAAGTCCTGCAAATTACCGCTGATTTACTACTAGAAGCCCTGGGTTCAACCCTGTGCCTCATTACCCAGACAGCAGCACCCGATACGCTTACCTACGCCACCCGTCCCCAAGTCCTCCATCTACCTGGGTCTTTAATTAGCCTCAACCAGCGGGCGATCGCCTTCTTTGAACCAGCCCTCAGCAACGGCGAACAGGTGGTTTTGGCTACCAGTTGTTCCGATTTACCGGAGCCGCTACAAACAGATCTGAGAATCCTAGACGTGCATGCCTTGGTGATTACCCCTTTGATTTACCTTGGCCAACTCCTCGGACATATTAGCCTTTTAGATTGCGAATGGGAGCCGACTGAAGCCACATCTATTTCAACAAATCATTCCCAACTCTTACAGCAAACCCTGCCCAAATCATGGACAGCCGAGGATTTAAGCCTTGTGAAAACCATTGCCGATCAGTGTGCCCTTGCCATTCATCAAGCCCAGCTTTACCAGCAGGTACAAGAACTCAATGCCGATTTAGAGCGACAGGTGCGTGCCCGTACGGCTGAACTGGAACAGAAAATGCAGGAACTAGAGCGCCTCAATGCCATTAAAGACGATTTCTTAAGCACTGTTTCCCACGAATTGCGCACGCCCATGGCCAACATGAAAATGGCCATCTACATGCTGAAGCAGTTTGCCACCGACGATCGCCAGAAACGCTACCTTGATATTCTCGCCCATGAGTGCAACCGCGAAACGGAACTGATCAATGATTTGCTGGATCTACAACGCCTAGAGGCAGGGCGCAGTCAGATTCAACAGGAGGTGATTGATCTCGACAGTTGGCTGCCCTCAGCACTCGAACCCTTCCATAACCGCATGCAACAGCGGCAGCAATCCCTTGAGATTGTGCGCCCCCCCACTTTGCCACCTCTCCTTTCTAACCGCCATGCTTTAGCCCGCATCTTGGCAGAGTTACTCAACAATGCCTGTAAATACAGCCCTGCCGGAGCGCAGATTGTGGTCCGTTTTGAGCCAATTGGGGGCGATCGCCTGCAAATTCAAGTGAGTAATCCCTCAGAGATTCCCAGCGAGGAACTGCCGCGCATCTTTGAAAAGTTTTATCGCATTCCTAATGCAGATCCGTGGCAACAGGGAGGAACGGGTTTAGGCCTCGCCCTCACTCAAAAACTGGTGGAGCAATTGCAGGGTGAAATTAGCGCCGACAGTGAAGCGGGCATGACCACCTTTACCCTCAGCCTACCCACTGCGTCAGGTGATCCCGCTGCCTGATAAAATAGGGTGCTAACGTTTTTAGGGTGCCATGACCCTTTCGCGAATCGCTTTAAGTAGCCTACAGCAAGATCTGGATCAGTTAATTCGTCGCTTGGATAGTGTGCCCCACGGCGACGTAATTTACCAAGCCCTGCAACTTTTTCTGGATATTGCCGACGAGGAACTGGAACGACTAGATTGGAAAATTCTGCGTTCCTGCCTGCGGGATATGCACCAGGCCTTGCGGGTCTTTGCTCCCTATCGCCATACCCGCAAAATTTCAATCTTTGGCTCCGCCCGAACTCCCTCCACATCGCCAGTCTATGAAATGGCGGTGCGCTTTGCTCAAGCTGCCAGTGCCACGGGGTTTATGATTATCACGGGTGCCGGGGGCGGCATCATGGAGGCGGGTAATAAAGGGGCAGGTCCCAATAAATCTTTTGGCCTCAACATTGAACTCCCCTTTGAGCAGGGTGCCAATCCCTATATTGAAGGCGATCCGCGCCTGATTCACTTTAAGTACTTCTTTACGCGCAAGCTCTTTTTGCTCAAAGAAACCGACGCCATTGCTGTCTTCCCCGGTGGCTTTGGCACCCAAGATGAAGCCTTTGAATGCTTGACCCTCTGCCAAACGGGCAAAGCTCCCCCTAAACCCTTAGTCTTGATGGATGTTCCCGGTGGCACCTACTGGCAACATTGGCATCGGTTTATTTGTGAAGAACTGGCGGCCAAGGGACTGATTAACGGTGAAGATCAGGAACTCTACCGCATCTGTACCAGTGTTGAAGAAGGCTTAGCTTACCTGAGTGGCTTTTATCGTGTCTATCACTCTAGCCGCTATGTAGGCGATCGCTTGGTGCTGCGCTTGAACCAAGACATTAGTGATGCCGCCTTGGCGGAACTCAATCGCGATTTTCAAGATATTCTTGTGTCGGGGCAGATTGAACGTGCTGCACCTTTGCCGCGGGAAGTGGAAGACGAGCAACCCATTAACCGCCCTGCCTTGACACACACGCTCCATTTGCCGCGATTGATCTTGCACTTTAACCAGCGGGACTACAGCCGTCTTTATCAGCTCATCTACCGTCTCAATGGTTTTGCCACGACGGAGGCTGCGTACCATCCCGAACGCAAATAGGCGATCGCCCTTCAATGCCGGTAGATTGCAGTTTTTTATCCCCCTTAGTAAAGAGACACGCCCATGATCGAACGCTATACCCTTGCCCCCATGGGGAATCTCTGGACTGATGCCTACAAATTCAAAACATGGCTGGATGTTGAGATTGCAGTCTGTGAAGCCCAAGCTGAACTGGGGCATATCCCTGCCGACGCCGTCGCTCAGATTAAGGCGAAAGCCAAGTTTGACCCCCAACGGGTGGCCGAAATTGAAGCGGAAGTGAGGCACGATGTCATTGCCTTCCTCACCAATGTCAACGAGCATGTCGGTGATGCTGGGCGCTATATTCACCTTGGGCTGACCAGTTCGGATGTTTTAGACACGGGTTTGGCGCTGCAATTGGTGGCTAGTCTGACCTTGATCCAAGAGCAGTTGGAGTATCTCATTCAGGCGGTGCGCCACCGCGCCCAAGAACATCGCTATACAGTGATGGTGGGACGCAGTCATGGGATTCACGCCGAGCCAATTACATTTGGTTTCAAGCTGGCTGGTTGGCTGGCGGAGCTGCTGCGCCATCGCGATCGCCTATGTCAATTGCAGCGAACCGTGGCGGTGGGCAAAATTTCCGGAGCGGTGGGCACCTATGCCAATGTGGATCCGCGCGTGGAGGCGATCGCCTGCCAAAAACTGGGACTGCAACCGGATACGGCTTCAACACAGGTCATTTCCCGCGATCGCCATGCCGACTATGTCCAAACCCTTGCTCTGTTGGGGGCAAGTCTTGAGCGCTTTGCCGTTGAGATTCGCAATCTACAGCGCACCGATGTCCTCGAAGTCGAGGAATTTTTCTCTAAGGGACAAAAAGGCTCCTCGGCTATGCCCCACAAACGCAATCCCATTCGCTCTGAACGGCTGACCGGGCTGGCACGGGTGCTGCGGGGCAATGCCCTAGCCGCCCTAGAAAATGTTGCCCTCTGGCATGAGCGGGATATTTCCCACAGTGCCGTGGAGCGGGTGATTTTGCCCGACAGCTCGATTCTCACCCACTTTATGCTGGTGGAAATGACTGACTTGGTGCAAACGTTACAAATCTATCCCGAGAATATGCGCCGCAATATGAATTGCTACGGCGGTGTCATCTTTAGTCAGCGGGTGCTCTTGGCGCTGGTGGAGAAGGGGCTGAGTCGCGAAGCCGCCTACGCCTTAGTGCAAAAACACGCCCACGCCGCTTGGAATCAACCCAATGGTGATTTTGCTGCCAACCTGAAGGGGGATCCTGAGATTCAGCGCTACCTTACACCAGAGGAACTCGAGGCTTGCTTTAACCCTGAACATCACCTCAAGCACCTAGAGGAAATTTACCAGCGGTTGGGGATTTAAACCAAATTGAGATAGGCTTCAAGGTCACTAATTTGAAAGAGCGATCGCAGGGGTATCCCCTGAGCGGCAAAGGCGGCTTCCCCGCCCGCCTGGCGATCGACAATGGCAAGAACTTCATTGACGAGGTAACCTGCCTCTTGAAGACGCAAAACGGCCTTGAGGGCAGAGCCGCCGCTTGTGATTACATCCTCAAGCACCGTAACCACCGCCCCTTGGGGCAAGGGGGGGCCTTCAATAAAGCTCATTGTGCCGTGGCCTTTGGCTTCCTTGCGCACAATCAGCGCCGCCCGATCCTGCCCCCGCAAATTGGAGAGCACACTCACGGCCACCACCAAGGGGTCTGCCCCAAGGGTAAGACCCGCCACCGCCACTGCTTCCGGGGCTAATTGCTCCAAGAAGAGCCGCCCCACCAAGTAAGCGCCCCGCGCCGATAGGGTAACGGGTTTACAGTTAATGTAGTATTGGCTCTTTTGGCCAGAGGAAAGGATAAAGTCACCGGTACGGTAGGCATCGCGGCAAAGAAGCGCCAAGAGTTCCTGACGCAGCTCAGGAAGAGAATCGTTCATGATTGACTCCAAATTCAAGGGGTTAAGCCAGTGGGTATGCGAAACCAATGGGTGGTGCCGTCCTTTTGATCCACAAGTTTGACCCCTTGAGCCAATAGGAGATCCCGCAGGCGATCGCTCTCGGCATAGTTCTTAGCTTGACGGGCAGCAGTACGAGCCACAACTAGCTCCTGAATTTCCTCATCGGTCAGTCCCATTGTCTGTACAGCTTTTGACTCCTCTTTGACCTCTAAACCCAACACCTGAGCAAGGGTAACCAGAGTGTGCCAATCGCGACTCACCTCAGTCAGCGATCGCCCCAAGTCTCCCCCATGGAGATAGCGATGCTGCTCACGATTGAGGGTTTTCGCCAGTTCAAAGAGCACTGCCAAAGCAGCGGCAGTGTTTAAGTCTTCATCCATGGCTTGACAAAAGGCCTGGGTACTAGCGTGGCTTTTGACCTCATCGGCATCCACAGGAGAGAGGGGAACCTGCTGATTCAAACGCAGTGCTTCCGCCAAGGTTTGCCAGCCCTTTGTAGCGGCGGTAAGTGCCTGCGGTGTAAAGTCCAAAGGTTTGCGGTATTGAGCTTGCAAAACCAACAGGCGTAACGCCATTGGATCAACCCCCTGTGCCAGCAAATCGCGAATTGTGGTGAAGTTGCCCAAAGACTTAGACATTTTTTCGGCATTCACAGTAACAAAGCCGTTGTGAAGCCAAAATCGTGCTAGGGGCTGTTGTGTTACCGCCTCCGATTGGGCAATTTCATTTTCATGGTGAGGGAAAATTAAATCCATGCCACCGCAATGAATGTCAATGGTTGGCCCCAAGACCTGTCGCACCATGGCTGAGCATTCAATGTGCCAACCGGGGCGTCCTTTGCCCCAAGGCGCTGCCCACGGTTCGTACACTTGGGTTTCTTCTGCTTTGGCAGCTTTCCAAAGAGCAAAATCTAGGGGGTGATGTTTGCGCTGCTCTTCCGCTTCCTCAACCCGACCACTGGCACCGGCGACCAATTGAGAAAGTTGGCGTCCAGAGAGCTTACCGTAGGTGGGAAACCGCTCCACTGCATAGTACACATCTGCATCCACCACATAGGCATAGCCGCGCTCAATGAGACTTTGGATGAGGTCTAGGATGGCCGGAATGGCCGCTGTGGCACGGGGATAGACATTGGCTGGCAAAATGTTCAGGCGAGCCATATCCTCGTGGTAGGCCGCAATGTAGCGATCGCTAACTGCCGCCATTGTTTCTCCCTGTTCAAGGGCACGCCGAATAATTTTGTCGTCAACATCGGTAAAGTTCTGGACGTAGTACACAGAGTAGCCCAAGAACGTGAGATAGCGGCGCAGTACATCCCAAACCACGTAGGAGCGGGCGTGTCCCAAATGGCAGTAGTCATACACCGTAACACCACAGGCATAGATGGTCACCCGCTCTGGGTGCAGGGCGGAAAAGGGTTCAAGGCGGCGAGACAGTGTGTTGTACAAATGTAAGGGCACAGAAACACCCCGCAAGGATCAACAGTTGCAGCGGCAAATCGCTCTTTGATACGATATAGGATACCAAATTCACGATTGTCGAGGACAAGCACACCCCCATGGCCAAAAAAAGCATGATCGAACGGGAGAAAAAGCGGCAACGGCTTGTTGCTAAATACGCCAGTAAACGCCAAGAACTCAAAGCCCAACTGGCCAAGGCTGAAACCCAAGAAGAGATCATGAGCATCCATCGTCAACTCCAACAGTTGCCCCGCAACAGTGCCCCTTCACGGCTGCGGAATCGTTGCTGGCTGACGGGTCGCCCACGGGGTTATTATCGTGATTTTGGCCTCTGCCGCAACGCCCTGCGGGAAATGGCACATCAAGGGTTACTGCCGGGAGTGGTCAAGGCCAGTTGGTAAGTTGGCTTTGCTACCCTAGAACTCAGGGATTGGAGAAAAACCATGGCAGAGCGATTATCTCAAGCCGAGTTTGAGGCACAGCTCGCTAGCTTACCCGGCTGGAAATTCGTGGGCGATCGCCTTGAGCAAACCTTCACCTGCAAAGACTTCTTAGGTTCTATTGCTTTTGTCAATCGCCTTGTGGATCCTGCTGAACAGGCGGGACATCACCCTGATTTAGCGATTTCTTGGAATCGGGTAACAGTTTGCCTCACTACCCATGAGGCTGGCGGGATTACCCAAAAGGACATTGACCTAGCCAAGGTGATCTCTAATCTGGCAGCAGGATAACTTTCGGCTGAATTATGAAATGCCTTGAAAATGAAGGCGTACCCTGACAAGCCCACCCCCTATGCATGACAACTGCGTCAGGGCATTGTGGCAGGCGACCGCCAATAGGGGCAAGATGAGAGTTTTCCCGTCAAGCCGCAGAAGTTAATCCATAACCTACGCTAAGTGATGGGGGCATCAGGCATCGCTATTCTGCCAACGCTTAAAACAGCTTTAGCGCAGTCTGTCCTAGCGTTATTGATGTTCCCGTGGACTACAGCGAGAATCTATGCCTCAATCAACGCCTTGGGGAACTGAGCTGCCCAACTTAGACCACATGCTCTACCCGAATCCAGGGGGCATAAGGGTTCATAAAACCTGTAACCGTGATTAGCTGCCCATCTCTGTAGGTTTGCAGGCGATCGTTGACAGTGGGGTGGAGCGTCACTAAAGGCCACAACCGTTGATCTGTGCGCAGTTGATAGGCCTGCTCCCCTGATTTCACGAATTCGCCCCTGATAGTTTGCATTTCTGCGGTCACAGTCATCGGTGTTGGTTGGGCGATCGCCACCTCTGGCAGTAGAGGAACTGTAGGATCAAAGGTATTCAATGTCTGAAGTTGCCAAGCTTCCCATTGCGGATGTTGCGGCGGCAGGTTAAAGAAGGGAAAAATTGCCTGTCGGCACTCCTGAATGAGGGGCTTCAGGTCAAGGGCACCCACCAGTTGGTGTAAAGATTTCCCTTGGCGAATGGCTGTGGCAGCTAACCACCCTGCCCCCTGTCCAATGCCCATGACCAGAGGTTGCAAGCGGGTGGCACCATTGGCAATGTGGGTTACGGAGATATTTTTCTCTGCAACTAAAAAGCCTTCTACTCCCTGGGGAATTAAGGATGTATAGGGAATTACAAAGGGCGTCCCTGTCCAGCGACCGCCCCAACGGATAGACTTAGGCATCAGGGGAAGTTCCATCCCTGGATAGTGGTGATCGTTCGGGTAGTTGCCAATAGCAATGCCGGTGTAGTGACCTTGAGCATCAAGGGGGGCTGGGGCATTGGGGAGAATATCCTGCTCTTGAATCGTGGTGAGGCCGATCAGACGGCGACTTTCACGGTAGTAGGGATGAAGAGCATAGGCACCACCCCCCAAGCTGCCGGGGAATCGGGGAAAGGTATCCTCCGCTAGGCCATAGCGGCGGCCAAGGTGGCGTTGGATGTAGCAGGCAAAATCCTGAGCATGCCAGCGCGCCTCTTGACAAAAGGCCTGTCGAGCTTCGGGAGAGCCAACTAGGCGCTCTAGACCCACTCCATAGTCATTTCCTTGCTGCGGCCAGTTAAGCATAAAGCGATTTCTTGGCAGGCGGCCATAGTTAAGAAAGTGCTGGGGGTCATACCCTGCCCAAGCACCACTAAATTTGTGCTCATCCCAGAGAGGGGAAGGGGGAATCTCCGGGGCAGTGGCTCCCTCACCATAGTCCTGCAACACCACAATCCATGTGGGGGCTTGAACGGGATAGGTTTGAGTCAGAGGTGTGGGGGCTGGAGGTGCGGACGGTTCTTGGGTTTCTGCCTGCCACTCCCACCCCCAACGATAGGGAATTTCCCCCAAGGCAAGGAGATCCCCCAGTTCTGTGGCGTCAATGGTGATTTGGGCATAGATAGTGAGGCTGGTAAATTCTACACCAAAGACGCGATCGCCTTGGCGCAAAACCGCTTGGGGAAGATCGCCGCCAATCCACGTCAGGTTAGGGGTTGCTTTGATCCACTCGGCAAAGAGGTCAGCGGCAACCTTTGGCTCAAAGGTAAAGAAACTAACCCAAGCATGATCTAGCCCCCCCGGCTGTCGCTGAGCGATCGCCCGTAGAAACTCGCCCCACAGTCCTGTTTGCCAAGCCATGAGTTCATTGCCATCGGGCGCGGCCACTCCAGCACTCGTGAGCATGCCCCCTAACCAAGGGGTTTCACTGACTAGCACCGTTTGCGCACCCGCACGAGCCGCTGTTAAGGCAGCAGCTACCCCCCCTGTACCACCGCCAACCACAAGTACCTCAGTGCGAAGCATTTGCCTCACTGTTGCGGTTCCTTGGGATTTGTAATTAGTCCCCAGCGATCGGGGGGCCAAAAGCGAATCGCCGCACGACCAATAATGTAATTGCGCGGCACCACGCCCCAGCAGCGGCCATCAAAGCTGTTATTGCGGTTATCTCCCAAAACCAAGTAACTATTGGCGGGAATGACCTGCGGTTGTGCCAAATAGGGCTGTATGCCAGCACAGGTATCCACCGATGTAAAAGATGAAGGCGCAAGATAGGGTTCAAGCAGGGGTTGATTGTTAATATAGACTCGCCCTTGACGCAGCTCCACGCGATCGCCGGGTAAGCCCACTACCCGTTTGATAAAGGCATCGTGAAAGCCCGCCTGCTGAAGCGTTGGGGTTGGATTAAAAACAATAATGTCGCCACGGTGGGGGGGGTGAAAATAGTAACTGATTTTTTCAATAATCAGGCGATCGTTAATCAGCAGGGTTTCTTCCATCGAACCGGTGGGGATATAGCGTGCCTCTGCCACAAATGTGCGAATACCAATGGCAAGGACAGCTGCTAATCCTAGGGTTTTGGCCATTTCCAACCACCAGGGTTCTGTGGCCTTCTGGGGCTTGGCTGTCACTGATTCAGGGGCAGAAGCATTTGTGGGTGGCACTTTGCCATCGGACATAGGAAGGAATCTCGCAAACACTCAAAAATATGAAGTCATGCACTCCACGATACTACAGCGATGTGAGGCTAACGGTCACTGTTTGATCCTAGAGTGCTCTGGCAAGTGTTCTGTTCCACGGCAATGATCTGGGACATTGCTGCTCAGGGCAATCAGAGGATCTGCTCAATCATGTCAATCATGTGTTGGGCTTGGGCAGCATAACTGCCGCCAAAAAGATTAAAGTGATTGAGAATGTGGTACAAGTTGTAAATGGTTTTCCGTTGTGCATAGGCGGCGGGTAGGGGATACGTGGCGTTATAGCCCTGATAAAAGGCATCAGGAAATCCCCCAAAGAGTTCACTCATTGCTAAGTCCACTTCGCGATCGCCATAGTAACTGGCGGGATCGAAAATCACAGGTTCCCCTGTGCGGCAAAAGGCAGCATTCCCCGACCAGAGATCGCCGTGGACTAGGGTAGGGGTTGGCTCATGATTCAGGAGTTTTGGAATGGCTGCCAGTAACTTTTCAGCTTTGGGAAAGTGCCCACCTCGACGGCGAGCTAAATCAAACTGATAACGCAGCCGAGCATCACAGAAAAATTCACCCCAGTTGTCTGACCAAGGATTGATTTGGGGGGTAGCACCAATGGTGTTATTTTCTGGCCAGCCGTAGCGATCGCCGGTGCCCTTGAGATGCAACCGCGCCAGCTGTGCCCCCATTTGCCACCAATCCCCTGAACTGGTCAGAGGCAAGTATTCTAAAATTAAAAAACTGGCGTCCTCCACACTTCCCCACAACAGGGGTAGAGGAACACGAATTGCCTGAACCTTGGCGATCGCCTGCAAGGCATTGGCCTCCGCAGCAAACATAGATTGCCGTTCAGGGCGATTAAATTTGATAAAAAGGGTTTGCTGCGGATGTTGCCACACATAGGTGGTGTTAATACTGCCGCCCCCCACTGAAAGGGCTTGGCCATCATGGAGCCGCTGACCCGTCGCTGCGGCAAATTGATCCCACAACTGTTGCCAGCGACCCACACCCTCAACCCTTAGTCGTCGTAAATGCGACACTCAGCAGCATCAGGGTTATCCTCACAGTACTGCTGAAAGGAGGATTTGTGATCTTGTTGTTCAGCGCGTTGGTGGGCAGCTTCTGCCTGTAGTTCCTCGAGGGCGTCCCAAGCGGCAGCGCACTGTCCAGAGGTTGCCCCTTTGGTATCACAGATTTGATGGGCTTCCTCGCGAGCTTGTTCAATTTGTTTCTCAAGATTACTCATAGAGCCTTTATTGAATCACCGTATTCAGTTTACAGCCCTTTTCTAGGGGATGGAGACAAAAGAAGAGATTGAGTACTCTTCTACCCTAGTTTTCACAGTGCTAAGCACATACTATCTTTGGGAAAAGGGTTGTGTGCAATCTGCCCAAGGGCAGGAATGCCGTTACTCTACTCTAGCAATGAATCCCTTGACCTGCCAGTTGGCAAACGTGCATCCCCATGATCCTACAGGGTACTGTTGGCAACTGCTGCCTCACTCAGCAAACTGGGAGCAGATTGCGTTAATTGAGCATAGAGGGGCAGATGGTGTTGCGCAACTGCGGGGAGGGCAGCATGGACGTGAGTGGCGACTGCCGTTGTTGTCACGTCATAGGTCTGGGTAGCTAGTTTGGGATACATCCCCACCGCAATAATCGGTAACAGGAGGGAGAGGGCAATAAAAGTTTCACGGGGATTGATATCCAAAAGTAGTTTGTCAAATATATCGCCCGCTTGTTTGCCCGTAAAGACACGGCGCACCATCGAGAGCAGATAGACGGGCGTGATAATTACCCCCACCGCTGCTAGGAACATCACCCCCACTTTGAAGGTGGTGGAGTAGGCATCGCTGTTGGTCAACCCCAAAAAGACAGTGAGTTCACTGGCAAAACCACTCATACCTGGCAGTGCCAAGGAGGCCATGGCGGCAGCGGTAAAGAGGGCAAAGGTTTTCGGCATGGATTGGGCAATACCGCTCATTTTTTCCATAGCCAAGGTGTGGGTGCGATCGTAGGTAACTCCTGCCAAGAAGAAGAGGGCAGCCGCAATCAAACCGTGGGAAAGCATTTGGAGCATGGCTCCATTGAGGCCAATGCCATTGAGGGCACCAATCCCCAGCAGCACAAAACCCATGTGGGAAATTGAGGAATAGGCCAGTCGCCGTTTTAGATTTTCTTGGCCAAAAGCAGTCAGGGCACCATAGACAATATTCACCACGCCAAGGGCAACGAGGACAGGGGCAAAGTAGATGTGGGCATCGGGGAGCATTTGCAGGTTGAAGCGAATTAGACCATAGCCCCCCATTTTCAAAAGCACTCCCGCCAACACCATGGAGACTGGAGCAGAAGCTTCACCATGGGCATCGGGCAACCAAGTGTGTAGGGGAAAAATCGGCAGTTTGACACCAAAGGCAATCAGGAAGCCACCATAGGCAAGGAGTTCCAGCGCCAAGGGATAGTCCTTGAGGCCTAAAGCCGCCATGCTGAGGGTAAAGTCACCGCCAGAGAAGGCCATCGCTAGGCCAGCAATGAGGATAAAGAGAGAACCAACGGCAGTGTAGAGAATGAATTTGGTTGCGGCGTATTGGCGTTTGCTACCGCCCCAGATAGAAATCAGCAGATAGACAGGTACCAGTTCCAGCTCCCAAATCAGGAAGAAGAGGATGAGGTCTTGAGCGGCAAAGACCCCAATTTGAGCGCTGTAGAGTGCCAGCATCAGGAAATAAAATAAACGCGGCTTTTGCTTCACTTGCCAAGCTGCAAAGATTGCCACTGTATTCACCAGACCCGTCAGTAAGATCAGGGGGACGGCAAGGCCATCAACCGCTAAGGACCAGTTCAGGCCAATTTGCGGGAGCCAAGGCACAAGTTCTGCCATTTGCATCTGGGCAGATTGGGCATCGTAGTGTTGCCAGAAAACCATTGCCGAAAGGCCAAATTCGAGGAGTGCGATCGCTAGGGCATACCAGCGGACTGTCTTCCCCTCGCGGTCAGGCAACACGGGAATCAAAAAGGCTGCCGCTAAAGGCAGCAGCGTCAGTACAGTCAGCCAAGGAAATTGGACGTTCATCAGACAACCCCCCAAGGGACGAGTCCAGTAATCTGTTCAAGTATTTGAAAGTGTCTGAGTAAGAATATATACCTATTTGTTAATTGGTGGCAATTGTTAATTATTTTTTCTATATTTTAAAATTCTCGGCACAACTATTGTCAAAAACCTATTTAACTGTAAATTGACAGTGATCTCAATAAAGTTAAGATGGTGTGTAACGTGCGGAAGGATGCGTTCTGGGACCCAACCGTTGGCTACGGCGGTGGA